>NZ_BAABZW010000002.1:0-63984 GCF_040365325.1 Intrasporangium sp. DVR
GCTGGATTCAGCGTGTCCAAGAACCAGGGTCAGGCCCCCGGGTCGCACTGCGGGCCACCCGCCACGCTGCGATGGGTGCCGGTCGGCGACCCGCTCAGCACGCGGGCGTCATCCCCGGCGATGAGGACGAGACTCGCGCCGAGCGCGAGAGCGAGGGCCGCCAGGAGAACCACCCGCGTGCGTGCTGCGCTCGGACGGTCGGCTGCGCGTGGAGCGGCCATGGAGCGATCGTAGGTCGCACGAGGCAAGGGCCGCTCCCGCCAACTGGGACAATGGCCGTATGCCGCCCAGTGCCCTCCCCGACGGAGACCCCGCTCCCGACTCGGGCGAGCTCCCGAGCTCGGCTCTGGCGGAGCTCGGGTCGACGGACCTCGGCATCTACGTGCACGTGCCGTTCTGCTCGGTGCGGTGCGGCTACTGCGACTTCAACACCTACACCCTGACGGAGCTGGCCTCGCGGGACGCAGGCGGCGCGTCCATCGGCCTGGACACCTATGCGGACGCGGCGCTCGCTGAGCTCGACCTGGCCCGGACCGTCCTCGGCAGCGACGCGCCGCCGGTGTCCACGGTGTTCGTCGGCGGTGGAACTCCCACGATGCTGAGGTCACGTGACCTCGTGAGGGTGCTCAGCGGCATACGGGGACGCTTCGGCCTCAGCCCCGTCGCCGAGGTCACGACGGAGGCCAACCCTGACTCGGTGACCCCGGAGTCGCTCGCCGAGCTCGCGGACGGTGGCTTCACCCGGGTCTCCCTCGGCATGCAGTCCGTGGTCCCCCACGTGCTCGCGACGCTCGAGCGCACCCACGACCCCGCCAACGTCGCCCGGGCCGTCGACGCCGTGCGGGCAGCAGGGATGCAGGTGAGCATCGACCTCATCTACGGGACACCCGGCGAGTCGCTCGATGACTGGAAGCGCAGCCTCGAGGCCACCATCGCGTTGGCGCCCGACCACGTCTCCGCCTACGCCCTCGTCGTCGAGGAAGGGACCAAGCTGGCCCGACAGGTCCACCGTGGCCAGCTCCCGATGCCGGAGGACGACGACGAGGCGGACAAGTACGAGCTCGCCGACGAGGTCCTGACGGAGGCGGGATACGACTGGTACGAGGTCAGCAACTGGGCCCGGTCTGCGGACAGCCGCTGCCGGCACAACCTCGCCTACTGGTCCGGCGCGAGCTGGTGGGGTGTGGGGCCGGGGGCGCACAGTCACGTCGGCGGGGTCCGCTGGTGGAACGTCAAGCACCCCGCGGCCTACGCCGCGAGGCTCGCGGCAGGCCGGTCACCGGCGCAGGCCCGGGAAACCCTCACCCCTGAGCAGCGCTACGACGAGACTGTGCTGCTCGGCACACGGATCCTGGGCGGACTTCCCGTCGATTACCTGCGAGTATCAGGGCGCGCAGCGGTGGCCGGCCTCATCGCCGATGGTCTCGTCGACGGGCCCGCGGCGGTGGGTGAGGGCCGGATCGTGCTCACGAGGCGCGGCCGACTGCTCGCCGACAGTGTCGTCCACCGGCTGATCGCGCCGTGATCGCGCGGCCACAGGGCCGACCAGCCACCGAGGAGTGAGGATGAGCCAGACCACCGGGCCGACCACGGCAGGGGCGCAGGGCGCGCCGCAGCTCGATGCCGAGCAGCTCCTCGACGACCTGCGCGACGTCTTCGGGACCGGCATCACCAAGCCGCTCGCCTGGCGCATCGCTCAGCTCACCGGGCTGCGGCGCATGCTGGCGGAGCAGGAGGGGGCGCTCGCGGAGGCGCTCACCAGCGACCTGGGCAAACATGTCACGGAGGCGTGGATCACTGAGCTCGGCTTCACCTCCAACGAGATCACGTACATGCTCAGCCATCTCAAGTCGTGGATCAGGCCCCGACGTGCGTCGATCCCGCTGTGGCTGCGCCCCGCCCGGGCGAAGGTCGTTCGCGAGCCCCTCGGCGTCGTCCTCGTCATCAGCCCGTGGAACTATCCCGTCCAGCTGTCGCTCGCACCCCTCGCGGGCGCTCTCGGCGCGGGTAATGCGGTGGTGCTCAAGTTGAGTGAGCTGGCGCCGGCGACGTCGGCCGCCTTGGCGAGGCTGTTGCCGCAGTATCTCGACCCTGCCGCGGTCCGCGTGGTGGAGGGTGGGGCCGCCGAGACGACCGAGCTGCTCGCCCAGCCCTGGGACCACATCTTCTTCACCGGCAACGGCGCCGTCGGGAGGGTCGTGCTCGAGGCCGCGGCCCGGCACCTGACGCCCGTGACGCTCGAGCTCGGAGGCAAGTCCCCGGCGTTCGTCGACGTGGGTGCGGACCTGGAGACGGCGGCTCGCCGGATCGTCTGGGGGAAGTTCACCAACGCCGGACAGACGTGTGTGGCGCCGGACTTCGTGATCGCCACACGCCCGGTCCTCGATGCCCTGAAACCGCTGCTCGACAAGGCGATCCGTGACTTCTACGGTGAAGACCCCTCGCAGTCGGACGTCTACGGGCGGATCGTCAACGAGCGGCACTTCGGGCGCCTGACCGACCTCATCACCACAGGGCACGTCTTCCGAGGTGGCGCGGTCGACACCGAGACCCGTTATATCGAGCCGACCGTGCTCGACGGCGTCGACGGAGACCACCTGTCCATGCAGGAGGAGATCTTCGGGCCGATCCTGCCGCTGGTCGAGGTCCGCGACGTCGACGAGGCCGTTGAGTTCATCACCGCGCGCGACAAGCCCCTCGCCCTCTACGTGTTCACGGGCAGCGCCGAGACGAAGCGGCGGTTCATCCGCGACACCTCCTCCGGAGGGCTGAACTTCAACGCACCGCTGGTCCACATGGGCGCTCCGAGCCTGCCCTTCGGGGGGGTCGGGGCGAGCGGGATGGGGAAGTACCACGGGGAGGAGTCAGTGGCCCTCTTCAGCCATGCGAAGGCGGTGATCGACGTGCCGGCCAAGCCGGACCTGCTCGCCGCGATCTACCCACCGTTCAGCTCCGCTCAGGAAAAGCTGGTGCGGCGCTTCATCGCGCGACCACGGCCCTGAGACCGCTCCGTCACTGACCCTCCCGGCGAGTCACTGGGTACCACGGATGCGGATCGGGGGGAGTGGGTGAGCGGCGGCGGGCACGCCCGCGCGGGGTCCGCCGCGGCCCTGCCGCGCTCAGGCCGTCGGCTCGGTGACGAAGTCGATCAGCTCCTCGACACTCGCCAACAGAGCCGGCTCGAGGTCGGCATAGCTACGCACCGTCCCGAGGATCCGCTTCCACGCGCGCGCGATGTCGGCCTGGGTCGCATGGGGCCAGCCCAGTGCCGCGCAGATGCCGTGCTTCCAGGAGGTGCCGCGCGGGATTGCCGGCCAGTGCTCCCACCCGAGCCGCGCGGGCCGGACCGACTGCCAGACGTCGACATAGGGATGACCGAGGATCCGCACGTGTTGAGCCAGCCCGGGGAGCGCCCGCGCCTGGTCGACGATCCGGGCCTCCTTGGTGCCCGGCACGAGATGGTCGACGAGGACGCCCAGTCGCCGGCCCGGCCCCGGGCGGAAGTCGGCGATGATCCCGGCGAGGTCGTCGACCCCGTCCATCATCTCGACGACCACGCCCTCGATGCGCAGGTCGTCGCCCCACACCTTCTCGACGAGCTCGGCGTCGTGGCGTCCTTCGACATAGATCCTGGAGCCACTGGCGACCCTCGCGGCGGCGTCGTGCACGGCGACGGAGCCGCTCGCCGTGCGCGCCGCTGCCTTCCTGGCCGCGGCGAGGTCGGCCGCAGCGGCTGCCACCGGCTTGGTCAGGGTCACCGGGCGTCCGTCGATGAGGAAGCCGGGCCCGAGGGGGAATGCCTTGACCCGCCCGCGGCGGTCCTCGAGGTGCACGACATGCATGCCACCGGCCTTCTCGACGCGGACCACCGCCCCGACCCAACCCGTCTCGACCTCCTCGACGACGGTCCCGGGCTCAGCCGGCACATCGACGGAGCGCCCGCGCCTGGGGGCCCGCCAGTCACCGGAGAGGACGTCGCGGCCGTAACGATCGTGGGTGGACACGATCATGGAGGGTATGCCGCCGGGCTGGCTCCCGGCTGGAACGCCACGCGGGTGGCCCGGCGGGCTTCGGCTTTCGCCGCAGCGTGGGCAACGACGTAGACTTGGCACTCGATCGACGAGAGTGCCAGAGGAGGTGAGCGATGAGCGAGGAGCGCAAACTCATGGTGCTGCGCGCCATCGTGCAGGACTACGTCCAGACCTCCGAGCCCGTGGGCAGCAAGGCGCTCGTCGACCGGCACCACCTCGGGGTGAGCGCCGCCACGGTCCGCAACGACATGGCCCAGCTCGAGGAGGAGGGGCTGATCCACGCGCCCCACACCTCCGCGGGACGGGTCCCGACGGACGCCGGCTACCGGGTGTTCGTCGACCGGCTGAGCCAGCTCAAGCCCCTCAGCTCCGGCGAGCGTCGGGCGATCAGCCAGTTCCTCCAGGGCGCCGTCGACCTCGACGACGTCGTCGACCGGACCGTGCGCCTGCTGGCGGGTCTGACGCGGCAGGTCGCGGTCATGCAGTACCCCTCGCTGACCCGCTCGACGGTGCGCCACATCGAGCTGGTCCCCGTCGGCACCGCGCACCTGATGGTGATCCTCATCGTCAACACCGGGCGGGTCGAGCAGCGGGTCGTCGAGGCCCGCCACCTGCCGACCGGCTCCGACGCGGAGGCCTTCGTCGCGCGGCTGCGCACCTCTCTCAACGAGGTGTCCGCCGGCGTGCCGTTCACCGCAGCCGCGACGGAGCTGCGCCGGCTCGTCGACGACGCTCCGGCCGACGAGCGGCCCGTCGTCGAGGCGATCGTCTCGGCGCTCGGCGACGCCCTCGTCGAGGAGCGCGAGGAGCGTGTCGTCCTGGCCGGCCAGGCCAACCTGGCGAGGTCGGGAGGAGACTTCGCGACCTCCGTCGCGCCGATCCTCGAGGCGCTGGAGGAGCATGTCGTCCTGCTGCGCCTCCTCGGTCAGCTCGGCGACGACCCCGACGCCATCCGGGTCCGGATCGGCTCGGAGAACCCCGTCTCCGGCCTCCAGACGACGTCGCTCGTGTCGATGGGGTACGGCTCGGGGATGGAGCGCGTCGCCAGCCTCGGCGTGCTCGGCCCCACGCGGATGGACTACCCGACCACCATGGCCTCGGTCCGGGCCGTGGCCCGTTACGTGTCCCAGATCCTCGACGAGAACAACAACGGATGACCAGGCGTTGCACAGGGTGACTCGTCGCCCGGTGCACCGTCGCGCCAGCCCCACTGCCCACCGACCGCCAGTCACCAGACCTGACGCCAGACGAAGATGACAGGAACCACCCGCTTGAACGACTACTACGCCGTCCTCGGAGTCTCCCGCGATGCAAGTCAAGAGGAGATCAAGAAGGCCTACCGTCGGCTCGCCCGCAAGCTGCACCCTGACGTCAACCAGGGGCCCGAGGCCGAGGAGGAGTTCAAGCGCGTCTCGCAGGCCTACGACGTCCTCTCCGACCCGCACAAGCGTCGGTCCTTCGACCTCGGCGCCGACCCGTTCGCCACCGCCGGCGCCGGTTTCGGCGCGGGCCCGGGGTTCTCGTTCAGCGATGTCATGGATGCGTTCTTCGGCGCCGGCGCCACGGCCGGCACGCGCGGCCCGCGCCCTCGGGTGCAACGCGGGCAGGACGCGCTCGTCCGGCTCGACATCGACCTGGCCAAGGCCGTCTTCGGGTCCGAGGAGGAGCTGGCCCTGGACACCGCGATCGGCTGTTCCCGCTGCGGCGGCGACGGAGCCGAGCCGGGCACCGGTCGCCAGACCTGCCCGGTCTGCCAGGGCCGCGGCGAGGTCCAGCAGGTCCAGCGCAGCTTCCTCGGCCAGGTGATGACCTCGCGGCCGTGCGTCAACTGCCAGGGCTACGGCTCGACGCTGACCGACCCATGCCACGACTGCTCCGGCGACGGTCGCGTCCGCACCCGGCGCACCCTCAAACTGAAGATCCCGGCCGGCGTCGACACCGGCACCCGGATCCAGCTGACCGGCGAGGGCGAGGTCGGTCCCGGCAACGGCCCCAAGGGCGACCTCTACGTCGAGATCCGCGTGGCGAACCACGAGACCTACACGCGGCGCGGCGACGACCTCCACTGCACGATCGAGCTGCCCATGGCGGCGGCGGCTCTCGGCACGACTCTCAAGCTCTCGACGTTCGACGGGATGCAGGACCTCGAGGTCAAGGCCGGGACGCAGAGCGGCGACGTCTTCACGCTGCGCGGGCTGGGTGTCACCCACCTGCGTCACGGCGGTCGCGGCGACCTGCTGGTCCATGCCACGGTGCTGACCCCGACCCGGCTCACCGACCAGCAGGAGGAGCTGCTCCGGGAGTTCGCCGCCCTGCGTGGCGAGGAGCGACCCGAGGGGCGGTTGACGCCCAACAAGGGCATCTTCGGCAAGATTCGGGACGCCTTCAAGGAGAAGTGAGGGTCCGGTGACCCACCAGCTCTTCCTCGGCGACGCGGCCGAGCTCGCCCGTGTCACCCCCGGCTCGACGGTCCTGGTCGCCGGCGACGAGGGACGACACGCGGCGACGGTGGTTCGCCTCCGTCCGGGCGAGCGCTACTACGTCGCCGACGGGGCCGGGCGGCGGGTGCTCGCCGAGGCGGAGGCGGTCGACCGGACCTCGGTGCGTGGCCGGGTCGTCGCGGTCGAGGACGAGCCGGAGCCGGAGTCGCGCCTCGTCCTCGTTCAGGCGCTCGCCAAGGGCGACCGCGACGAGCAGGCGATCGAGGCGGCCACGGAGCTCGGCGTCGACGAGGTCGTCCCGTGGGCAGCCGAGCGCTCGGTCGTCGTGTGGCGGGGCGACCGCGCAGCCAAGTCGCTTGCCAAGTGGGCCGCCGTCGTGACCCGGGCGACAAAGCAGTCCCGCCGGTCCCGTATGCCGCTCACGTCCTCCCCGGTCGACCTGACCGCTCTGGTCGGCCGGGTCGCGGAGGCGGCCGTCTGCCTGGTCCTGCACGAGGACGCGACCGAGCCGCTCGCCGCGGTGGACCTGCCGCTGTCGGGGGACGTGCTCGTCGTCGTCGGCCCCGAGGGTGGGATCTCCGGGCGCGAGCTCGACGCCCTGGTCGCAGCCGGCGCTCGGCCCGTCCGGCTCGGGTCGACGATCCTGCGCTCGTCCTCCGCGGGCCCGGCCGCCCTGGCCGTGCTCATGGCCAGGTCGCGCTGGCTCTGACCCGTTCCCGCAACACACCCGCTTACCGCGTGCCTCCGCCGCCTATGACCGGCATGGGCACGCGGTAAGCGGGTGTGTTGCGGGGTGTGGGGGACCGGTCAGCGGACCGTGAAGGTCTTCGTGTCGACCTGGGCGCCGCCGCCTTCGGCCCCACCGGACGGGTCGTCCGTCGACATCGTCACCACGTAGTCGCCGGGCGGCAGAGTCCGCTCGAACTCGAACTCACCGAAACCGCCCGTTCCCGTGCCGGCCATGGCGTTCCCCTCGGCCACGACCGAGCCGTCCGCCCTGGCGATCTGCCACCGGAAGTTGGCCTCGAACGAGGTGCCGTAGCCACGGAACGTCACGCGCCCGGTGTCGAAGTCCTGTCCCTCCGCGGGAGCAAGCACCCAGACGTGGGACTGGACCTCGACCTGCGGTGCTCGCGCCGTCGGCCGGCCGACTCGTACGACACCCCAGAGGTCCGCGGGCCCGCCCTCCACGAGGACGGTGACCGTCGAGACCGGCGTCTTCGCGATGGCGGCGGCGGCCGTCGCCGTGTAGACGAGCTGCTGAACGGCACGCTCCGCGACCTGGCTGCCGACCTTCGTCGCCGAGATCGCGTCACCGTCCAGGTCGACGACGAGCGCCGAGCCGCTCAGGGCAACGGTGATCCTGGACGCTGGCGCCCACGGGGTGACGTAGTCCGGGTCGAGTGGCTGCTCACGGGTCATCGCATAGAGCGCCGAGAGGATCGGGCCGCCTTCGTCCGGCACGGTCCGGAACTCCCGGAACAACCGGGGCGCCCCGCCGGTCTCTCCGATCCAATACACCGGCACGCCCTTGATGGAGCCGGCCGGGGCAGCCGTGGTCGACGCCGAAGCGCCGCTCGGCGAGGGCGGTGCGCTGCTGGTCGGGGGGCTGGCCGTGCTCGAGGGCGAGGACGGCGAGGGCGAGGTCGTCGGCGTGCTCGTGCTCGTGGTGGTCCCGGCCGGGACCGGAACCAGGGCGGTCGGCCGGCCGGCGAGCCAGAGGGTCCCCCCGGCGACCAGAGCCACGGCGGCCGCTGCAGCGAGGACGAGCCACCGTCGTGGCGTGCGGGCACCGGCCACAGGAGCCGAGTGGGCCTGCGACAGGACGGCCTCGAGACGCTCGCGGGGCTCGATCGAGCGTGCGTCGTCCGCCAGGGTGGTTCGCAGCGTGGCCTCGATGTCGGTGAAGTTCACGCCGATCACCACCGTCTCGTCCTCGTGACGGCTGCGGCGCCGGCTGTCGTCAGGGTTCATGACTGCTCCACCTCGGTGACGTCGGGGCCCGAGTAAGGGCGCTGGGGGGACAG
Organism: Intrasporangium sp. DVR; assembly: GCF_040365325.1. Lineage (NCBI taxonomy): Bacteria > Bacillati > Actinomycetota > Actinomycetes > Micrococcales > Intrasporangiaceae > Intrasporangium > Intrasporangium sp. DVR. The sequence goes on from NZ_BAABZW010000002.1 coordinate 8,500, forward strand.
CTGGGCGCGCAGGGTGCTCAGCCCTCGGTGCGCATGGGCCTTGACCGACCCGGGCGAGATGTCGAGCGTCTCGGCGATCTGCGCCTCGGAGAGGTCGAGGTAGTACCGGAGGACCAGGACCTCGCGCTGCCGGTGCGGGAGGGCGCGGAGGGAGCTGACCATGGAAGCGCGCTCAGCGGCATACAGCACCTGCGTCTCGGCGCTGTCGAGGCTGCCGCGTCCGGGGACGTCGGCGGCACCCGCCTCGCGCGCGTTCTGCCGGTCGACGACGACCTGGTGGCGCTGTGCCGAACGGCAGGTGTTGACGACGGCCGTGTGGAGGTAGCCGACCGCTCGGCCCGTCTCACGGATCGAGGACCAGCTGCGGTGGGTCGCGACGAACGCGTCCTGCACCGCGTCCTCGGCCGCGAGCTGGTCGTGGAGGAGCAGCCAGGCGAGCCGGACGAGCCGGTGCCAGTGCGCGGCGTAGAGCTCGGTGATGGCCCGGTCCGCATCCTCGGGAAGGTCGCTCGCCCCACCCGTGGCATCCTGCCGACTCGCAGCCATGGTCCACGTTCTCACGCTGAAAGGACGCGCAGGTGCACGCGTCGGTTGACGTGCCTAGGGTGGCGACATGACCGCCACCCCACAGCAGGACGACTGCCTCTTCTGCAAGATCGTCAACGGAGAGATCCCGTCGGAGCGGGTCGCCGAGAGCGACCGGGCCATCGCGTTCCGGGACATCAACCCGGCAGCGCCCGTCCACGTGCTCGTGGTGCCGCGACGCCACGAGCCGAACGTCGGGGCCCTCGCGACCAACGCCCCTGACGACCTGGCGGCCCTCTTCGAGCTGGTCACCGAGGTCGCCGAGCGCGAGGGCATCGCCGAGCACCACCGCCTCGTGTTCAACACCGGCACGCATGCGGGCCAGACGATCTTCCACGCGCACGGGCACGTGCTCGGTGGCAAGACCTTCACGGAGCGCTGAGGTGGGCGCTGAGGTGGGCGCTGAGGTGGGCGCTGAGGTGGGCGCTGAGGTGGGCGCTGAGACGCCCGACGAGGCGGGCTCAGCGAGCGCGGCCAGCGAGGAGGCGTCGGTCACGCCGAGCGCCGGCACGCAGCAGCACCGGGCCGAGACCGACGAGGAGCCCGGCAAGGAAACCAAGGACAAGGCATCGCAGAAGCCCGAGCCGAGGGACGACCTCGTCACGACCCACCACGTGCTCCGGGTCGGTCGACGCCGGCTGAAGTACACCGCCACCGCGGGGCGGGTCGTGCTGCGCGAGGAGGAACACGACAAGGGCACGTTCAAGGGCCACCCGGCCCGCGCCGAGATGTCGATGACGAGCTACGTCCTCGACGGCGCCGACCCGCACACGAGGCCGGTCGTCTTCGCCTTCAACGGAGGGCCGGGCAGCTCGAGCGTCTGGCTCCACCTGGGCCTGCTCGGCCCCCGGCGGGTCGTCATGGGCGACGTGGGCGCACTCCGGCCGCCACCGTACGGCCTCGTCGACAACCCTGAATCCCTGCTCACCGTCGCCGACCTCGTGTTCATCGACCCGATGTCGACGGGATGGTCCCGCGCCGTCGAGGGGGGCAAGCCAGGGGACTACCACGAGTACCAGCGCGACATCGAGCACGTCGGCGAGCTGATCCGGCTCTGGACCTCACGGAACCAGCGGTGGATGTCCCCGAAGTTCGTCGCCGGGGAGTCCTACGGCACCCTGCGCGGCGCGGCGCTGACCGCCCATCTGCAGGACCGCTACGGGATGTACCTCAACGGCCTCATCCTCATCAGCAGTGTGCTCGACCTGTCGTCGATCGACTTCGAGAAGCAGCGCAACGACCGGGCCCATGCCCTCTACCTCCCGACGTACGCCGCCATCGCGCACTACCACGGCAAGCACGGCCGCCGGTCGCTGCGCTCGGTGCTCGACGAGGCGGAGGCGTATGCCGCTCGCGACCTGCCGTGGGTCCTGTCCCGAGGTGCCCGGCTGAGTTCGCCCGAGCGGGCGGCGGCCGTCACCACGCTCGCGCGGCTCTCCGGGCTGTCGGAGGACTACGTCGACCGCTGCGACCTGCGGATCGAGCACTGGCGCTTCTTCACCGAGCTGCTCCGCGACCGACGGCTCTCGGTCGGGCGGTTGGACGGCCGGTTCACCGGTCCTGCGGCCAGCGCCATCGCCGAGGGGATGGACGCCGACCCGTCCTCCGACGCGATCATGGGGCCGTACGCCGCGGCCTGGAACCACTACGTGCGCGACGAGCTGGGCTATGCCTCCGACCTGCACTACGAGCAGATCACGAGCCGGGTGCAGCCGTGGTCGTTCAAGGACTTCGAGGGCCGGCCGGTCGACGTGTCCGAGCGTCTGGAGCGGGCCCTGCGCCAGAATCCGCACCTGCGGGTCCACGTCGCGTACGGCTACTACGACGGGGCCACGCCGCACTTCGCGGCGGAGGACGTCCTCGCCAAGCTCCGGCTGCCGGAGTCACTCCGGGCCAACATCGAGCACGCCTACTACGAGGCCGGGCACATGATGTACGTCCACGAGCCGTCGCGGGTGCAGCAGAGTCGTGACCTCGCCGATTTCGTGGTGAGGTCCTCCGCCGGCTCCACGTAGACTCTGAGCACGATGAGTGACGACGACGACCCGTTCGATACCGACCTTCCCATCACGGCCGAGTCCCGCGAGCCACACCTGCTGACGAGGGAGATCCCACCGCCGATCGAGATGGTGTCCCTGCTCGGGCCGCGCGACGAGCTGCTGCGGACCATGGAGCGACAGTTCCCGCTGGTCGACACCCACGTGCGTGGCAACGAGATGACCTTCCACGGCCCCATGGGCGAGCTCGAGATCATCGACCGGCTCCTCGACGAGCTCCTCGTCATCGTCGAGGCGGGGCAGCCGCTCAACCGCGACTCCGTCGAGCGCTCCATCTCGATGCTGCGCGACCAGACGGTCGAGCGACCCGCCGACGTCCTGACGATGAACATCGTCAGCCACCGCGGGCGGACCGTGCGACCCAAGACCCTCAACCAGAAGCGCTACGTCGACGCCATCGACGAGCACACGATCGTCTTCGGCATCGGTCCCGCGGGCACCGGCAAGACCTATCTCGCCATGGCGAAGGCCGTCGCGGCCCTGCAGGCCAAACAGGTCGACCGGATCATCCTGACCCGGCCGGCGGTCGAGGCGGGGGAGCGCCTCGGGTTCCTCCCCGGCACGCTCAACGAGAAGATCGACCCCTACCTGCGGCCGCTCTACGACGCGCTGCACGACATGCTCGCCCCCGAGACGATCCCCAAGCTGATGGCGTCCGGGACGATCGAGGTCGCACCCCTGGCCTACATGCGCGGTCGGACCCTGAACGCCGCGTTCATCATTCTCGACGAGGCGCAGAACACCTCGATGGAGCAGATGAAGATGTTCCTGACCCGGCTCGGGTTCGGCTCCAAGATGGTCGTCACCGGTGACATCACCCAGGTCGACCTCCCCGGAGGGACGCGCTCGGGCCTTCGCGTCGTGCGGGACATCCTCGGCGACATCGACGACATCCACTTCGCGGAGCTGACCTCCAACGACGTCGTCCGGCACCGGCTCGTCAGCGCCATCGTCGACGCCTACGAGCGCGACGAGAACCGCTCACGACGGCGCGAGGCCAAGGCCTCCAGGGAGGGCGGCAGCCAGCGAGCCGGCGCGCGCAAGCGAGCCCAGCAGCATCCGGAACCACGGCCCGCGCAGGGGGACCTCCAATGAGCATCGACGTCCTCAACGAGACCGACGAGTCGGTCGACGAGCTCGAGCTGCTTGCGTGCGCCCGCTACGTCATGGAGCAGATGCGCGTGCACCCCCAGGCCGACCTCTGCATCAAGCTCGTCGACGAGCCGGCGATGACGGTCCTGCACGAACAGTGGATGGACCTGCCCGGCCCGACCGACGTGATGAGCTTCCCGATGGACGAGCTCCGTCCGGGCAAGGAGGGCCAGGAGCCCGAGGAGGGCACCTTGGGCGACATCGTCCTGTGCCCCTCGGTGGCGACGCGCCAGGCCGCTGAGGCGGGCCACGCCCCGATGGAGGAGATGCTCCTGCTCACCACCCACGGCATCCTGCACCTGCTCGGCTACGACCACGCCGAGCCGGAGGAGGAGCGCGAGATGTTCGAGCTGCAGCGGCAGCTGCTCCTCACCTTCCTCGCGACGCGCAACCGACCCGTCGACTGAGGCCGACGATGATCCCGCAACTCGTCATCCCCGCCCTCGTCAGCATCGGGCTCGCGTTCCTTCTCTCAGCCGCCGAGGCGGCCATCTTCCGGATGTCCCGGGTCCGGGCCCTCGAGCTCTACGAGGAGGGCCGGTCCGGAGCGAAGTCCCTCATGAAGGTCGTCGCGGAGTCACCGCCGTACGTCTCCGTCATCGCGTTCCTGCGGGTCGTCGCGGAGGCCACGACCGCAGTCCTCGTGACCCTCGCGGTGGCCAGCGCGGTCGACTCGACCCTGCAGACCCTGCTGCTCAGCATCGCCATCATGGCGGTCCTCTCGTTCGTCGTCGTCGGCGTGTCCCCGCGCACCCTCGGCCGGCAGAACTTCGAGTCGGTGGCCCTGTGGAGCGCGCCGTTCGCCGTGTGGCTGCACCGGGCCCTCGGTCCGCTCGCCAAGCTGCTCGTCATGTTCGGCAACGCCGTGACCCCGGGCAAGGGCTACCGGGACGGGCCCTTCCAGACGGAGTCCGAGCTGCGCGACCTCGTCGACATGGCGGGCGAGTCGGACGTCATCGAGGCGGACGAGCGCGAGATGATCCACTCGGTCTTCGAGCTCGGTGACACCGTCGCCCGAGCCGTCATGGTGCCCCGCACCGACATGGTGGTCATCGAGCACCACAAGTCGCTGCGCAGTGCGATGTCCCTCTTCCTGCGGTCCGGATTCTCCCGCATCCCCGTCGTGGGCGAGGACACCGACGACATCCTCGGGCTGCTCTACTTCAAGGACGTCGCCCGCCGGCTCTATGCCGCGCCGGAGGACGCGAGACAGCCGGCGACCGACGTGATGCGGCCGATGCACTTCGTGCCGGAGAGCAAGCCGGTCGACGACCTGCTGCGGGAGATGCAGCGCGACCAGACCCACTTCGCCATCGTCGTGGACGAGTACGGCGGCACCGCGGGTCTCATCACCATCGAGGACATCATCGAGGAGATCGTCGGGGAGATCGCCGACGAGCACGACCGGGAGGCCCCGGGCGTCGAGGAGCTGGAGGACGGCACCCTGCGCGTGCCGGCCTCGATGGACATCGACGACCTGGCCGAGCTCTTCGACGTGACCATCGAGGAGGACGACGTCGACACCGTCGGCGGGCTCCTCACCAAGCTCATCGGGCGGGTGCCGATCGTCGGCTCGTCCGGCACCGTGGCCGGCCTGTCGCTGACGGCAGAGCGGATGGCCGGACGGCGCCACCGGGTGGCGTCGGTCATCGTCCACCGGCTGACCTCGGAGGAGTTCGAGGCGTTCGCACCCGAGACGGAGGATGCCCATGGGCACGCAGGGCACTGACAGCACGGCCGCCTTCGGGGAGGCCGGGCCCGGCTACCGCGCCGGCTTCGCCTGTCTCATCGGCCGGCCCAATGCCGGCAAGTCGACCCTCACCAATGCCCTCGTGGGCCAGAAGGTCGCCATCACGAGCTCGAAGCCCCAGACCACGCGGCACACGATCCGCGGGGTCGCGACGACCCCGACGGCCCAGCTGATCCTCGTCGACACCCCGGGGTTGCACAAGCCGCGGACGCTGCTCGGGGAGCGGCTCAACGACCTCGTGCGTGAGACGCTCCTCGAGGTCGACGTCATCGGCTTCTGTCTCCCGGCCGACCAGCGCATCGGGCCCGGCGACGCCTTCATCGCCAAGGAGCTCGCGGACCTGCGCACGGTGCGCCGGCGGCCCGTGGTCGCGATCGCCACGAAGGCCGACCTGGTCGACCGCGAACGCGTGGCCGAGCACCTCATCGCCATCGACCAGCTCGGCGACTGGGACGCGATCATTCCCTGCTCCGCCGTCTCCGGCGAGCAGGTCGAGGAGGTGCGGGAGGTCCTGTCCTCCTACCTTCCCGAGTCGCCGCAGCTCTACCCGGACGGCGTGCTCACCGACGAGCCCGAGGCCGTCATGATCGCCGAGCTGGTGCGCGAGGCGGCGCTCGAGGGAGTCCGCGATGAGCTGCCGCACTCGCTGGCCGTCGTCGTCGAAGAGATGGTGCCCCGCGAGGGACGTCCCGACGACAAGCCGCTCCTCGACGTGCGGGTCAACGTGTTCGTCGAGCGGCCCAGCCAGAAGGCCATCGTCATCGGCAAGGGCGGCTCCCGGCTGCGCGAGGTCGGCACCAATGCGCGCCGGGGGATCGAGGCGCTGCTCGGTCAGCGGGTCTACCTCGACCTGCACGTCAAGGTGGCCAAGGACTGGCAGCGTGACCCGAAACAGCTCCAACGGCTGGGTTTCTGAGCCTGCCGCGCCAACCCGTGCCGTATGCCGCTGGGCCCGGTCGCGCGACCGGGCCCAGCGGGTGCGTAACGGCGTCTCAGAAGAGCAGCTGAGCGGCCGGCAACGCGGGAAAGCAATGCCGACCGAAGGCAGGGGCCGCGGCAGGAACTAGACTCGGCTGAGGAGGCCGCCATGGGATTGCAGCCGGACCACGAGCTCGAGGTCCTCGAGGACGACCAGACCGTCCCGCCCCGCCCAGAGGAGGTCATCGCCGACGCGAGCCGACCGGCGGGTCAGGAGGAGGCCGAGCCGGAGAGCGCGCCCACGGGGACATCAGCCCGGTGAGCCACGGTCCGGTCGGGGCGAAGCTCCGCGGACCGGCGTGGCGGAGCGACCCGGCGTGACCGCCGTTGCGGTAGCTGCACGACGACGACGCCCACCAGGATCACCATGCCCCCGACCACCTGGACCGGCGTCATCGTCTCGCCGTAGACCAGGGCCACCGCCGCCGCCGCGACGAGCGGCTCGATGCTCGAGATGATGCCGCCCGTGGACGCCCCGACGCGGGTGATGCCCCGCTGGTGGAGCAGCATGGCGAGGACGGTGCCCACGAACACGTAGGTGAGGACCCAGCCGAGCACCACGGGGTCGGCCTCGAGACCGAACGGCTGGCCCGTGACCATCGTGAAGAGGGCGACCGAGCCGAGCGCGGAGGTGGCGACGATCGCCATGAGGAGCGACACATCCGCCTCGGCGGGAAGGGAGGAGGCGACGATCGTGTAGACCGCGTAGGTGACGCCGGCCGTCAGGGCCAGACCGATCCCGACGCCGGACACGGAGGTGAACCCGCCCAGGCCGAGGAGCAGGAGCATGCCGGCACCGGAGCACGTGAGGGCCACCATCCGCCGCCTCGTCGGTGGCTCGCGCCGGGTGAGGAACCCGATCAGGGCGATGATCGCCGGATAGGTGTAGACGAGCAGGGCAGCGAGGCCGGCATCCATCACCGCGACGGCCCCGAAGTACGTCAGGGCCTGGACCGCATACCCGACCGCGCCGAGACCGACGCACGTCAGGACCGTGCGGCGGCTGACCCGGGCCGGGCGGCGCACGGCGACCAGTGCCCAGAAGATCACCGCACCGATGGCGAAGCGCCACAGGGTGAGGGTCGCGACCTCGACGTCCATCGCGTAGGCGCCCTTGGCGAAGACCACGGACAAGGCGTAGCAGCAGGCGGCACCCATCACGAGGAGGGCACCGCGCAGGTCCACCCCAGAGGACCGGGTGGCGGAGGCGGCAGATGGGGTCACACGATGAACGGTAGGCGCCGGACCGTCATCGAGGTATCCTCAATTTCCTCACCTACCCATAGGAAAATCCTTGGCCACCGTCCACCAGCTCCGGGTCTTCCTCGCCGCCTACGAGCTCGGCTCCCTGACCGCCGCCGCGGCACGTCTCGGCTACGCCCAGCCGTCCGTGTCGGAGCAGGTGCGCCTGCTCGAGCGGTCCCTCGGGGCCCGGCTCTTCGAGCGGGTCGGGCGTGGCCTGGTCCCGACCGAGGCGGCCCACGCGCTGCGCCCGCACGCCGAGCGCACCATCGGGGCCATCGAGCAGGCAGCCAGTGCGGTGCGGTCGGTCAACCAGCTGGAGTCCGGCACGATCCGCTTCGGGGTCTTCGGGGCCTCCCGCCTCTACCTCGGCTCCACGGTCGTCCTCGAGCTGCTTCGCCGCCACCCCGGGGTGCGGGTCGAGCTCGTCGGACGCCACTCCACCGACGTCATCGACCAGCTGCGCCGAGGACGCATGGAGGCAGCGGCGATCGCCCTGCCCGTCGACGACTCGACCCTCGACGTCCATCCCGTGATGAACGACGAGCTCGTCTACGTCAGCGCGCACGCCGACCGGCTGACCGGTCCGGTGACGGCCACGGCCCTGGGGAGAGCGCCCCTCGTGCTGGCGTGGGCCAGCTGGGCGAACGACCCGACGCGGACGGGGCTCGCGACGGCCGTCGAAGCGGCCGGCCAGACCCTCCAGACGCGCGTCGAGGTGGAGGACGTCGAGACGACCCTGGAGATCGCGGCGAGCGGCGAGGCCGACACCGTCATGGCGCTCGGCATGCTTCACCTCCTCGGGGCCAGCGTCCCGGCCCACCTCGGGTGGGCCCCGCTGCGGCCACGGCTCTTCGACCGTTTCGCCATCGTCCACCGCCAGGGGGCCGTGCTCTCACCGGCGACGTCGCTGATGATCGAGCTCGTGACGGAGCGGCTGCTCGCCATCGACCGGGCCGCTCGAGGCCTCGGTCGCACTCGGGTCCCCGGACAGCGGAGCGACTGAGCGGGTCTCAGGATCCGGGCACCCACGCTCGCGTGGTGGACGAAGCCAGCCCGGCGGCATACGGTAATTTCATGCGTTCGGCGCAGCTTCTCCTTCGCTGCCGCGACGAGGCCTGATCCCGGCCCTCCTCGTCGCGGAGTTTCTCGTGTCCGGCCGGACACCGCAGAGACCACAGAGAGACGAGAGAGAGCACGCGATGATCCACCCCCAGCAGCCGTCCGGGATGCCGTTCCGCAAGTACGTCCCCTTCCACGAGCAGATCCCCGTCGACCTGCCCGACCGGACGTGGCCGACGAAGCGGATCGAGCAGGCTCCGCGGTGGTGCGCCGTCGACCTGCGCGACGGCAACCAGGCCCTCATCGACCCGATGAACTCCGAGCGGAAGCTGCGGATGTTCCAGCTGCTCGTCAAGATGGGCTACAAGGAGATCGAGGTCGGCTTCCCGTCGGCGAGCCAGACCGACTTCGACTTCTGCCGCGAGCTCATCGAGGGCAAGCACATCCCGGACGACGTGACGATCCAGGTGCTGACCCAGTGCCGTGACCACCTCATCGAGCGGACCTTCGACGCCATTCGCGGCGCGAACCAGGCCATCGTCCACTTCTACAACTCGACGTCCGTGCTCCAGCGGCGCGTCGTCTTCGGCCTCGACCAGGACGGCATCATCGACATCGCCGTCCAGGGCGCCCGGCTCATCAAGAAGCTCGAGGAGACCATCCCCGAGACGACGATCTACTACGAGTACTCGCCCGAGTCCTACACCGGCACAGAGCTCGACTTCGCGGTGCGGATCTGCAACGAGGTCATCAACGTGATGGACCCGACGCCCGACCACAAGATGATCGTCAACCTGCCCGCCACGGTCGAGATGATCACCCCGAACGTCTATGCCGACTCGATCGAGTGGATGGTCCGGCACCTCGACCGCCGCGAGTCCATCGTCGTCTCTCTCCACCCGCACAACGACCGCGGCACCGGTGTCGCCGCCGCCGAGCTGGGCTACCTCGCGGGCGCCGACCGGATCGAGGGCTGCCTCTTCGGCAACGGTGAGCGGACCGGCAACGTCGACCTCGTCACCCTCGGCATGAACCTCTTCAGCCAGGGCATCGACCCGCAGATCGACTTCAGCAACATCGACGAGATCCGCCGCACCGTCGAGTACTGCAACCAGCTGCCGGTCGGAGAGCGCCACCCCTACGGCGGTGACCTCGTCTTCACCGCCTTCTCCGGGTCGCACCAGGACGCGATCAAGAAGGGCTTCGAGGCGATGGAGGTCGAGGCCAAGCAGCAGGGGACCAGCCTCGACGACCTCGTGTGGGGTGTGCCCTACCTGCCCATCGACCCGCACGACCTCGGCCGCTCCTACGAGGCCGTCGTGCGCGTCAACAGCCAGTCCGGCAAGGGCGGCGTCTCCTACATCATGAAGAGCGAGCACCAGATGGACCTGCCGCGCCGCCTTCAGATCGAGTTCTCGGGGGTCGTGCAGCGCGGCGTCGACCAGGACGGTGGCGAGGTGTCCCCGGCCGAGCTGTGGGCGAGGTTCCAGGACGAGTACCTGCCGAACCCGGACGCTCCGTGGGGCCGCTTCGAGCTCGTCAACGTCGTCACGGACTCGACCGTCGACGGCGACAGCACGATCGAGGCGAGCCTGATCGACAACGGGGAGCCGATCACCATCACCGGGCGCGGCAACGGCCCGATCGCGGCCTTCATCGACGCGTTCATGACCATCGACGGCGCCCCCGACATGCGGGTCCTGGACTACGCGGAGCACGCGCTCTCGGCCGGCGGCGATGCGAGAGCTGCGGCCTACGTCGAGTGCGCCATCGGCGAGCGAGTCCTCTGGGGAGTCGGGGTCGACCCCTCCATCGTGACCGCCTCCCTCAAGGCCGTCGTCTCCGCGGTGAACCGCGCGGTGCGCGACCGCCTCGCGGCCGAGGCCATGGCATCGGAGGCCAACGCGGTCGGGTAGCGTCACGCCTCATGGAGACCCCGGTCGGCAGAGCGATGCTCAGGCTGACCGGGGTCTCGCTCGTCGCCGTCGTCGTGACGGCCTTGGTGGCACCCCGGTCGCCGAACATCACGTATGACCGCACGGTCGTCGTGCCGGTCGTGATTGCCTGCGTGGCGCTCGCGTGGTTCGGCCGAGTGCCTGCCGGCCTGAAGAACCGCTGGGTCCCCGTGGTGGTGGCAGTCGCGGGTGGCGCCGTCGCCGCCGGGCTGGGACAGGCGCTGCGCTATGACTTCGGCTGGGATGCGCGGGTCATGCTCGAGATGGCGCGGTCCCTCCACGCGGGGCAGGCGCTGACCGACGTCGAGTACGAGTACATCTCGCTCTACCCCAACAACATCCCGCTCCTCGTCATCGACCGTCTCGGGGTCGAGGTCGCCGCCGCGCTCGGATTCGCACCCGTCGCCGTCCTCATCGCGTTGACCGGCGTGTGCGTCGGCCTCACGGTGTATGCCGCTCACCTCCTGGTCGTTCCCGTGGCCGGACGGGGCGCCGCTCTCGTCACGCAGCTCATGGTGATCGCGCTCGTCGGTGTCAGCCCGTGGGTGAGCGTGCCGTACACCGACTACTACGCGATGCCCTTCGTCGTCGGCGGAGCGGCGCTGGCCGCTGCAGCGTGGCGCCGCCCGCGCTGGGCTGCGCGGCTCGTGCTGGGGACGTTCGCCGTCGCCGCGATCGCAGCCGCCTACGTCATCAAGACGACCCCCGTCGTCGTCATCGTCGCCCTGGTCGTGGTCGCTCTGGTGCGGTTGGCCGACAGCTGGTCGTGGGCCCGCGCTCGCGTGGTCGTCACGGTGGGAGCCGGAGCCGTCCTCGCCTTCCTCGCCATGAGCGCGGCGCTCACCGCGGGGGCAGCCGCGGCCTCCGGCCTCGACACGGACCGGATCGACCCCCGCGTGACACCGCCCGTGGTCTGGTGGCTCGCCAACGGGATGAACGAACAGGTCAACGCAGCTGGCGAGGTGCAGTACGGCACCTACCGACGCGACATGGTCGAGGCGATCCAGGGCCGGACTCCTGTGGAGATGCGGGAGTACGCCCGTACCTTCATCGCCGACCGGTGGGACGAGCGCGGACCGCTCGGGATGCTCCAGTTCTACGGCAACAAGGCGGCCTGGAACTGGGGCGACGGGATGTTCTGGGCCTGGGGGGAGGGCCCTGACTCCCTGCCCGAGCGCGTTGCCCCCCGGGGCGCGCTGGCCGAGGCGGTCAACGAGGTCAACGGGCTGCACGGCCGCTGGTATCCGCTCCGCGCCGACCTCGCCCAAGGACTCTGGCTCGCCGTTCTCCTCGTGGCGGGCGTGGGCCTGCTAGGGGCGTCGCCGGCGCGGCGAGAGACGGTGCTCCTTGCCGTTACCGTCCTTGGCATCGCCGCTTTCACGATTCTCTTCCAGGGCCGGTCCAGGTATCTCTTCGCGTTCGCCCCGGTGGTCGTCGCCCTCGCTGCGGTGAGCCGATCGGGCATCGACCTCCGATCGGTCCGGGAGCGGCTCCACCGCCGGTAGCCGGTCACTCGGGAGCAGGAAGCCGTGCCGGTTGAGGCAGAGCACCTTCGCGTGCTCGACCGGGCCGTGCGTGCTCGCCAGCTTGCTGCGCCAGAGGATCTCGGCCACCGTCCCGCACTCGGGACACCTCGTCAGTTCCATCGTTCCCCCCTTTGCGCGTCCCGGATGAGTGCCGTTCCCGACCGCTGTCGCCGGGCCACTGTGATCTCTCCAAGAGTTGAGGAACGGGCTGTAGATACGGCTGGCGTGTTCTGGCTCACATCCAGGGCTGGAATGACCGACAATAGTTGATGGTTCAACTACCTGTCCGATCCATTCACGACCAGCCAGGAAGAGAGACATGACCAAGATCGCCATCGTCACCGGAAGCGTCCGCCCGGGCCGCCAGAGCCTCAACGTCGCCACGTGGGTCAAGTCCATCGCAGACCAGCGCTCCGACGCGGAGTTCGAGGTCGTCGACCTCGCCGACTTCGAGCTGCCCGTCTGGGACGAGGCGCTGCCACCGTCCTACGGCCCCGGCGCCAAGGCGCACAGCAAGGCGTGGTCCGCGCGGATGGACGAGTTCGACGGCTACGTCTTCGTCGTCTCCGAGTACAACCACTCGATCACCGGCGCCCTGAAGAACGCCCTCGACTACCTCTCGCCCGAACTGCACAACAAGGCGGCCGGTTTCGTCTCGTACGGCTCGGCCGGCGGTGCCCGGGCGGTCGAGCACCTGCGCGGCATCCTCTCCGAGATGCAGGTCGCGCACGTCCGCAACGGCGTCCTGCTCTCGATCTTCACCGACTTCGAGAACTTCTCCATCCTGGCCCCGACCGAGCCGGCCACGGCAGCGGTCCAGCCGATGCTCGATCAGCTCGTCGTCTGGACCAAGGCGATGGAGGCGGTCCGCGCCGGTCGGTTCGCGCCGGTCGACGCAGACGCGGTCGCCTGACGGGGGACAGCGGGGGCCACAGCCGCCGGCTCACGGGCAGATGCGCGCGCCCGTGAGCCGGCTCCGCTCACCTGATCGGGGAGGCGAGGACCTCGTCGACGAGCGCCAACGCTGCGGGATCGCCCGTGCGGGTGACCTCTCCGTGAGAAGGCCGGTTCCAGAGCCAGCAGTCGAGGTCGCCCGCGGTCCCGGCCACTTCGGCGACTGAGGCCTGGTCGGGCCCGTCCCAGACCGCGAGCCGGCGTTCGTCCCACCTGTCCCCATCCGGGTCCACCCCGGTGACGTGGACCGGCATCACCGTCCACGTGTGAAAGCCGTCGACGACCGCGATGGTGACGCTCGGGCCGAGCGCCGCGCTCCGAAGGTCGTACTCAGCGGGAAAGCCCCGCATGACGCGCAACACCTCATCGACCCCGTCGGCGGCCAGGCGGCAGTCGACCGGTGACGGCTCCGCTCCGATCGTCAGCTCCGCGTCGATGCGGTGGATGAGGGCCTCATGGGCCTGGCGTCGGCTGATGTAGCCGGCGGTGTGGTCCGTGTGCCACATCCACAGCTCGGTCTGCGGATCCAGCGAGGCGAGCACCCGCTGCAGCCGCTCGGTCGAGCGGTCGAAGTGGGCGAGCAGACCCGCATGGTCCGAGGGCCGGGCCACCCGCTGGGCGTCGAGCCCCCGAACCTGGTCCTGTTGCCTCATGCCGCCCTCAGCAACCGCGCCCCAGAACCACTGCACCTCTGCGAGGTGCCACAAGAGGGAGTCGGCGTCCCAGTCCTCGCACGTCGGGACGCGCTCGGATCCTGCGGCGCCGGCGAGCAGCTCCCGGAAGCGCGCCGACTCCTCCCGCAGGTGGTCGAGGTAGGGGACGACTGGGGCCCGGCCTTCGGCTGGGGGCGAGCTCAGCGGCATACGTCTCTCTCCTAACGGACGCCCGCGACCCGGAACTGCACGGAGATACGAGGGCCGACGGGCTCTGTCGTCTTGGGGATCGCGTGGTCCCACGTGCGCTGGCAGGACCCTCCCATGACCACGAGGTCACCATGGGCGAGGGGAAAGCGCAAGGACCTCTGCCGGGCGCCCGCGAGATGGCCGCCGTCGCGCGGCCGTAGCGCGAGGGTGCGCTCGGAGCCGAGCGAGAGGATCGCGACGATGGTGTCGCGGTCCTTGGACCGCCCGATCCGGTCGCCGTGCCAGGCGACGCTGTCGCGTCCATCGCGGTAGAGGCACAGGCCGGCAGTGACGAACGGCTCGCCGAGCTCGCCCCGGTAGTGGGCGCTGAGGGCATCCCGGGCCGCGTCGAGCATCGGATGCGGGAGCCGCTCGCCGGCCCCGTAGAACTTCGTCAGCCGCGGGACGTCGACGATGCTGTCGTACATCTTCCGGCGCTCGGCGTGCCACGGGACGCAGCGGACGAGCGTGGTGAACAGCTCGTCGCCTGCGGAGAGCCAGCCCGGTCGCACGTCGACCCAGGCGCCGGCGGCGAGCTCGGTGCGGTGCATGCCGGACGCCAGATCACCGAGCGCCATCTCGTCGGCGAGGTCCAGCAGGGACCCCTGGAGCGTGAGTTCCATCCAGCCACTGTAACCCACCATCTCGAACGGGTGTTCGATCTGCGGTCGTTTCATCGACGAGCCCCGGCGGGGCTGCCGCCTGCCGGGACCCGGACGCGAGACAATGGCTCCATGCCCCTCTACCGTGACGAGGCGATCGTCCTGCGCACCCACAAGCTGGGCGAGGCCGACCGCATCATCACGATGCTGACGCGCACCAGGGGCCGGGTCAGGGCGGTCGCCAAGGGGGTCCGCCGGACGAAGTCCCGGTTCGGCTCGCGGCTGGAGCCCGGGATGGTCGTGGACGTGCAGTGCTACGAGGGCCGCAACCTCGACACGGTGACGCAGGTCGAGACCCTGGCCGCCTACGGCGACGCGATCGCCCGGGACTACGCCGCCTGGACTGCCGCGTCCGCGATGCTCGAGACGGCGATCCAGCTGAGCGAGGAGCACGAGCCGCAGACCCAGCAGTATCTCCTGCTGTCCGGTGCGCTCCGCGCCCTCTCCGAGCGCGTCCACGAGCCTTCGCTCGTCCTCGACGCCTTCCTGCTGCGCTCCCTCGCCGTCGCCGGCTGGGCCCCGAGCTTCCACGACTGCGCCCGTTGCGGTGCCGACGGACCGCACCGTGCGTTCAACGTCCAGTCCGGCGGGGCCGTGTGCCCCCTCTGCCGACCGCCCGGCTCGAGCGCACCCGCCCCGGAGACGTTCGCGCTGCTGGCGGCCCTGCTGTCCGGTGACTGGGAGCTGGCTGACGCCAGCGACGAGCGGCATCGGCGCCAGGGCAGTGGCCTCGTCGCAGCCTTCCTCCAGTGGCACCTCGAGCGCGGTGTGAGATCGTTGCGCCTCGTCGAGCGAACCTGAGCCGACCGATCGACCGACCCGGAGAACCATGACCACGCCCTTCCCGCACCCCTCGGGTGCGCGGCCCCCCTCGATCCCCGGACCGGCGCTGCCGAAGCACGTCGCCATCGTCATGGACGGCAACGGCCGGTGGGCCAACGCGCGTGGCCTGCCCAGGACGCGGGGGCACGAGGCCGGCGAGGCGTCCCTGCTCGACGTCGTCGCAGGGGCGATCGAGGTCGGGGTGACCCACCTGTCGGCCTACGCCTTCTCGACGGAGAACTGGCGCCGCTCGCCGGACGAGGTGCGCTTCCTCATGGGCTTCAACCGCGACGTCATCCGGAGGCGGCGGGACCAGCTGCACGAGTGGGGCGTGCGGATGCGGTGGGTCGGCCGGACGCCCCGCCTGTGGCGGTCGGTCATCAAGGAGCTCGAGGTCGCGCAGGAGCTGACGAAGGACAACACCGGCCTGACCCTCTACTTCTGCGTCAACTACGGCGGGCGGGCGGAGATCGCCGACGCCGTCCAGCGGATCGCCGAGGACGCGCGAGCCGGTCGCCTGCGACCGAGCTCGGTCGACGAGCGGACCATCAAGCGCTACCTCGACGAGCCGACGATGCCCGACGTCGACCTGTTCATCCGGTCGTCGGGGGAGCAGCGGACGAGCAACTTCCTCCTGTGGCAGTCCGCCTACGCCGAGATGGTGTTCCAGGACCAGCTGTGGCCCGACTACGACCGGCGCGACCTGTGGGCTGCGATCGAGGAGTACGTCGCCCGCGACCGCCGCTACGGCGGCGCCGTCGACCAGCCGACATCGAGCTGACTCCGAGCTGACATCGAGCTGACTCCGAGCTGACTCCGAACTGACCCGAGCTGACTCCCGCCACCGGAGGGGTATGCCGCTGGGCTCGCTCCGTGGGGAGTGTGCCGGCGCCGCCCTACCGCACTCGACGTCGCGTGGCCTGCCTGGGCTCCTGCGCCCTCAGCGGCTGCAGTCGCCGCAGGTGCCGAAGATCTCGAGGGTGTGGGTCACGTCACTGAAGCCGTGCTGAGCCGCGACCCGGTCGGTCCACTGCTCGACCGTCGGACCCTCGACCTCGACGGTCCGGCCGCAGGCACGGCACACCAGGTGGTGGTGGTGATGGGTCGAGCAGGCGCGGTAGACAGCCTCTCCCTCGTCCGTGCGCAGGACGTCCACGGTGCCGGCCTCGACCATGGCCTGCAGCGCCCGGTAGACCGTCGCCAGGCCCACCCCCTCACCCGCCTCACGGAGCCGGGCATGCACGGTCTGGGCCGAGGTGAAGTCGTTGCACTTCTCGAGCAGCTCGGCGACGGCCGCCTGCTGACGGGTCGGCTTCCGCGGGGCGGTCGTCACGGCGCCACCTCCTCTGTCGTCTCGGCGTCCGTGGCGATGACCTCGCCGTGCTCGTCGTAGTGCCCGTGATGGGGAGCGTGCAGGTGTCCGTCGTGGACGTAGTCGACGTGGTCCTCGTGGGGCACCGTCTCGTGGCCACACCCGGGTCCGTGCTCGTGGTCGTGGCCCTCGGCGATGTCGTGCCGGGCGCCACGCAGGTGTGCGGTGACGCTGGTCGCGACGGCGATGACGAGGAACAGCCCGATGGCGACGAGCACGATGGTTCCTCCGGAGGGCGTGTTGAGCGGGTACGACGCGAGCACCCCACCCACCGCGGAGAGGAGGCCGAGCCCGACGGCCCAGCGGACGCCCGACCTGAAGCTGCGGGCGAACAGCTGGGCGGCGGCGTTGGGCACGATCATCAGGGCGCTGATGAGGAGCAGCCCGACGATCCGCATGGCGACCACCACCGTCGCGGCGGTGAGGACGGCCAGGACGATGTTGAGAGCGAGGACTGGCATGCCGACCGCCCGCGCGTACTCCTCGTCGTTCGCCACGGCGAAGAGCCGGGGTCGCAGGACCCACGTCGTGGCGGCGATGACGACGGCGAGCACGGCGAAGACGACGAGGTCGTCCTCCCGGACGGTGAGGATCGACCCGAATAGGTACTTCATCAGGTTGGCCGGTGTCCCGTCCGGCGCCTTGCTGATGATGACGACGCCGGCGGCGATCCCGCCGTAGAAGATGATCGCCAGGGCCTGGTCGCCGCTCGTGCGCCCTCGGGCCCGGAGGACCTCGATGACGACGGCGGCCACGACGGCGGCGACGAGCGCGGTGATCACCGGGCTCCGGTCCGTCAGGACCCCGACGGCGACACCGGCCAGGGCGACGTGGCCCATGCCGTCTCCGATGAGGGACATCCGCCGCTGCACGACGAAGATCCCGACCATCGGGGCGACCGTCCCGACGAGCACTGCGGCGATCAGCGCTCGCTGCATGAAGTCGATCGACAGGATCTCGCTCATGGCGTGCCCCCTCGGGGGTCGAACGGGTCCAGCGGCCCGTGGACGACGGCCCCCGGAGGCGGCGCCAGCTCGAGGTCGTGGTGGTGGCTGTCGTGCTCGTGGTGGACCGAGGCGCGTTGGGACGCATAGCGGTCGGGGTCGCCGTCGAAGACGATGCGGCCCCGGTCGACGACGACGATGCGGCTGAGCAGGCTCCGGAGGGCACCGAGCTCGTGCGTGACGATGACCATCGTGACACCGCGCTCGACGAGACGGCTGAGGACATCGGCGAGCACGTGCTGGCTCGCCGCGTCGACACCGGCGGTGGGCTCGTCCATGAGGAGCACGTCGGGCTGCCCGGCGAGGGCGCGGGCGATGAGCACCCGGCGCTGCTGGCCTCCCGAGAGGGTGCTGACCTCGGTGCCCGACCGGTCGGCGAGCCCGACGACGTCGAGGGAGCGGCAGACGATCTGACGGTCGGTCGCGCGCAGTCGGCCGAGCCAGCCCAGCCGCGGCAGCCGACCGGACTCGACGATCTCCTCGGCGGTGGCGCGCACCGAGGCCGACAGGGTGTGCCGCTGCGGCACGTAGCCGATCCGGGCCCGGTCGCGCAGCTCGGACGCGGGGGTGCCGAAGAGGGTGACCGTCCCGCCGAGGTGGTGGTTGAGGCCGAGGATGCCCTTCATCAGCGTCGACTTGCCGGCGCCGTTGGGCCCGAGGACCGCGACGACCTCTCCCCGCTCCACGGTGAGGTTCGCGTCGGTGAGGACCGGCCGCCGGCCGTAGCCGAACGACGCGTCGGTGAGCTCGATGATGGGGTTCACGAGCAGTTCTGTCCCTGTTCGAGGGCAGCGAGGTTGCTGCGCATCACCTCAAAGTAGTCGCTGCCGGCCGACGCGTCGGTGATGCCCTCGAGGGGGTCGAGGGTGGCCACCGTGGCACCGGACGATGAGGCGACGGTCTCGGCGAAGTGGGGCTCGACGAGGGTCTCCTGGTAGATCGTCGTGACGCCGTGCTCCTTGACGAGCTCGGTGATCTCGGCCAGGGCGGCGGCGCTCGGCTCGGCCTCGGGGGAGACTCCCGCGATGCCGTGCTGCTCGAAGCCGTAGCGCTCGGCGAGGTAGCTGAAGGCGGCGTGGCTGGTGACCAGGTCCTTCGTGGTGCAGCCCTTGAGCGTGGTCTCGAACTCCTCGTCGAGGGCCGTCAGCCGGCCCACGAACGCCTTCGCGTTGGCGTCGTAGGTGGCGGCCCGCTCGGGGTCGAGCTCGGCGAGGCGGGCCCGGATGGCCTCGGCCACCGAGGCGTAGCGCTGGGGATCCAGCCAGAAGTGAGGGTCGGTTCCACCCTCGGCGTGCTCGGCGTGCTGTGCCTCGCTCTCGCCCGCGTGCCCTGCCTCCTCGGCGGCAGTCAGGGTGAGGTGCGCGGCTGGCGAGACGTCGACGACGTGCTCGGCGTCGACCTGCTCGACCGCGTCGTCCACGGCCGGCTGGAACCCCTTCGAGTAGACGACGAGGTCCGCTCGGGTCAGGCGGGAGAGGTCCTGCGCGGCGATCTCCAGGTCGTGCGGCTCCGCACCCGGTTTCGTCAGCACGGTGACGTCGACGGCGTCACCGGCGATGCTCTGGGTGGCGAACTGGAGCGGGTAGAAGCTGGTCACGACGCTCAGCCGCTCGCCGCGGTCGGTCGCCGACCCGCCGGGGGAGCCGCTCGAGGAGCAGGCCGTGGCGGTGAGGGCGAGTGCCGCGGCGACGGCGACCGGGGCGAGGCGTCGGTTCATGCTGAGAATCATTCTCGAAATGAGAATCATTGTCAAAAAGACGCTACCCGCACCGAGGGGCGCGGCCGAGTCGGGCGCGGTCAGCTGGGAGCGAGCTCGACGACGGTCACGGCCAGGACGAGGGTGAGGACCGCGACCCGGAGCAGGCGCTCGGGAAGGGTCAGGCGCTGCCAGGTGAGGAAGAGCAGCCAGGCGACGAAAGCCGCCACGACCGCGAAGGCGACACCGCTCCAGGGTGAGGGCGCCAGCACGCCCACGGCGAGGAGGGCGATGAGCACGGCCAGGCTCACGGCGCGGGGAACGGCGTTGAGCCGCTCCACCCACGGTGCGGAGGCGTGCTCGATGCGGGACCGGAAAGTCAATGCCACGGGCTCACCCTAACGAGCGTCGCCCTCAGCCGGGCGTCGGGCCGGTCGCGACCGGGCGGCTCGGGTCGCGGAGCCACTCGCTCCACGAGCCGGGATAGAGCGCGGCGTCGACGCCGATCTCGGCCAGGGCCAGCACCTCATGGGCCGCGGTGACACCCGAGCCGCAGTAGACCGCGACCCGATCGGAGCTCGCCTCGCCGGCGGACCGGGTGGCGCTCACGGCCGACCAGTGCTCCGCGAGGTCCGTGCGGAACGTCCCGTCCTCGGTGAGCCACGACGCTGCCGGGGAGCTCACGGCACCGGGGATGTGACCGGCGACGGGGTCGATCGGCTCAAGGTCACCGGCGTACCGCTCGGCGGCTCGCGCGTCGAGCAGCAGTCCGGCCCCGGCGACGTCCGCCGCGCCGCGCGCGTCGACCGTCGGCATCGAGCCGGGGCGCGCGACGAAGCCGCCGTGGTGCGGCTCGGGCACCTCGGTGCTCACGGGCAGGCCGGCACCGACCCAGGCGGCGAAACCGCCGTCGAGCACTCGGACGTCGCCCAGCCCGACCCAGCGGAACACCCACCACGCGCGCGCAGCGGCATACGACTCCCTGCCGTCGTAGACGACGACTCGCGTCCGCGCACTCACCCCGCAACGGCGCAGGGCGGACTCCACCACGGCAGGGTCCGGCAGGGGGTGCCGCCCGCCCGCTCCCGGAGGGCCGGCGAGCTCAGTCTCGAGGTCGACGAAGAAGGCGCCCGGAACGTGTCCGGCTGCGTACTCCGCTGGCCCGGGCTGGTCCTGCCCCGCGGTCGTCAGGGTCCACCGGACGTCGATGACGACGACGTCCTCGATCTCGTGGGCGAGGTCGGCCGCGGTGACGAGGTGACTCATGGTCCCCATCGTGACATCCTCGCGCCGTGACGGTTCACCTGGTCCTCGTCCACGGGTCCCGCCTCTCCAGCTCCCAGTGGGCGCCACAGATTCCCCTTCTCCGGGGGCGGGTCACGGTGGGTCTCGTGGACCTGCCCGGGCACGGCACGAGGGCGGGGGAGGGGTTCTCCCTCGAGCGCTGCGTCGCGGTCATCGACGAGGCGGTCGACGCCGCGCCCGCGGGCTCCAGGGTCGTGCTCGTCGGCCACTCGCTCGGCGGCTACGCCGCGATGGCGTATGCCGCTGAGCTCGGTTCGCGTCTGGACGGCCTCGTCCTCGCGGGATGCAGTGCGTCCCCGGTGGGCCCGGGGGCTGCGATCTACCGGGGAGTCGGGATGCTGACCGACGCCCTGGGCCCGGAGCGGATGACCCGGATCAACAACCGGGTGCTGCGCCGGCTCTATGCCGCCGACCTCATCGAGCCGGTCATCGCCGGGGGCTACTGGTTCGCCCCGACGACCGCGGCGTGGCGCGAGGTGATGACGCGCTGCCGGCCGGCCATGCTGTCCGGCGTCCGGTGCCCGATCCTGCTCCTCAACGGCCAGTACGACCAGATGCGGCTGGGCACCAGGGGCTTCGTGCGTCAGTGTCCTGCGGCCCGGGTCGAGGTCATCCCGAGAGCCAGCCACATCGTCAACCTCGACCAGCCCCGGGCGTTCGCCGACGCGGTGCTGCGGTTCGCCGATTCGGTGGATCGGCCCTGACTTTGGGACAATCAGGTCCCGTGACCGACCTGACGACCGCCTCGCCGCGCCCTGGACAGGGCCCTGGCTCGGTGCTGCCGCCGTTGCGCATCGGCCGTCACGTCATCGAGTCACCCGTCGTCCTCGCACCCATGGCGGGCATCACGAACCGCGCTTTCCGGCGGCTGTGCCGCGAGTACGGCAACCAGGGCAGCTCCGGGAGTGGCGCCGCTGGTGGTGGCCCCGGTCGAGCGAGCGGTGCGACGAGCCTCTACGTCAGCGAGATGATCACGACGCGGGCGCTCGTCGAGCGCAACGCCGAGACGATGCGCCTCATCGAGCACGACCCGGACGAGAACCCCCGGTCCATCCAGCTCTACAGCGTCGACCCGGCGACGGCGCGGGCGGCGGCCCGCATCCTCGTGCAGGAGGACCGCGCCGACCACATCGACCTCAACTTCGGGTGTCCGGTGCCCAAGGTGACCCGCAAGGGCGGCGGTTCGGCCCTGCCCTGGAAGCGCGACCTCTTCCGCTCCATCGTCGGCGCGGTGGTCGAGGAGGGTGCACGGAGGGACGTCCCGGTGACCGTCAAGATGCGCAAGGGCATCGACGACGAGCACCTCACCTACCTCGATGCCGGACTCGCCGCCGAGGAGGAGGGCGTGGCCGCGGTGGCCCTCCACGGGCGGACCGCCGCCCAGGCCTACTCGGGCACGGGCGACTGGGGGGCGATCACGCTGCTCAAGCAGACCGTCACGACCATCCCGGTCCTCGGCAACGGCGACATCTGGTCGGCCGAGGACGCCCTGCGGATGGTCGAGGAGACCGGCTGCGACGGTGTGGTGGTCGGTCGCGGGTGCCTCGGCCGGCCCTGGCTCTTCACCGACCTCGCGGCAGCGTTCGCAGGCTCGTCGGCGCGGGTGACGCCGTCGCTCGGCCAGGTCGCCGACACCCTGCGCACGCACACGCTCTACCTCACCGACTTCTACGGCGACGAGGAGCGGGCCTGCCGCGACATCCGCAAGCACATCGCCTGGTACCTCAAGGGCTTCCCGGCCGGGTCGACGCTGCGCAACTCGCTCGCCCTCGTCGACTCGATCGCCGCCCTGGACCGGCTGCTCGCGACGCTCGACCGCGACGCCCCCTGGCCGGGTGAGGCCGCGGAGGGCCAGCGGGGCCGGTCGGGGTCGTCACGTCACGTCGTGCTGCCGGAGGGATGGCTCGCTTCGCGGGAGCTGTCGGAGGAGCACCGCAGGGTCGTTGCCCAGGCCGAGCTGTCGGTCAGCGGCGGCTGAGCTCAGCTGATCCAGACCGTGAGCGGGCCGAGGCGCTCGGCCCCGGCGCTGACCGCCGCCTCCACCCCGGCACCGGCGTCCCAGCTGACGACCGGCATGACCCCCACGAGGTGGTGCGCGGCCGTGACGGCGCCCCGCCAGGTCCGCTCCTCGTCCCCGTCCACCGAGAACGTGTTGCTCAGCCCCGCGACGCCGTCCGTCACGTTGACGGCGCACCCGGCGGTGACCACGCCGTCCCCGTCGCCGCTGGCTGCGAGCAGGTGCACGCCCGGCTGGTCGAGAAGCGCAGGGCGGAGGATCCCCGCGTCCGCCGGATCCGCCGACCACGCCCGGGTCCACCCGGCCATGTCGTCCGGCGTGGTCACGCGTCGCCACTCCCTCCCGTCAGCCTGCGCGCCGCCCACCCGGGGCGGCGTGCCGGCGAGGGCCGCGGGTGTCCACCACAGCCATTCGCCGACGACGAGGCGGGCGAAGTCCTCTGCTGTCAGGTCGAGCCGCGACCAGCTGTCCTTCACCGAGGCACCGTCTCCGGGGTCGATGCGAGCGAGGATGTCGTACTCGCTCGCTTCCGGGGAGAGCGTCACCGCGTCCGGGTAGTACGGGGGCGTCCGTCTCGGCGACGTCCACGCCACGTCGTCGAGCACGCCGGTCAACCCGTGCGCGCGGCACACGGCGTCGCACCAGAGGGCGTTGTTGTGGGCGGCCAGGGCGATGCGATCGGTCACCGCACGATCATGGCCCACGCCGCTCACTGTCAGTCACCGGTGGGAGGATCGCGGCATGCGACATGGGGGGACCGACGGGCGTCCGGCCGTCTTCTTCGACGACGCGGCTGACTTCCGGGCCTGGCTCGAGGCCAACCACGACTCGGCCACCGAGCTGTGGATGGGGTTGACCAAGAAGCATGTCGAGCCTCGAGGCCTGACCTGGGC
Organism: Intrasporangium sp. DVR; assembly: GCF_040365325.1. NCBI lineage: Bacteria > Bacillati > Actinomycetota > Actinomycetes > Micrococcales > Intrasporangiaceae > Intrasporangium > Intrasporangium sp. DVR. The sequence continues at coordinate 32,434 of NZ_BAABZW010000002.1, forward strand.
GGAGGCCGTGCCCGAGGCGCTGTGCTTCGGCTGGATCGACTCGGTGGCCCAGGGCATCGATGAGCACACCCGCCGCCAGCGCTGGACGCCGCGGAGGCCGGGCAGTGTCTGGAGCCGCGTCAACATCGCGATCGTCGAGCGGCTGAAGGCCGAGGGACGGATGCAGCCGGCCGGCCTCGCGGCCTACGAGCAGCGCAAGCTCGACAACACCGGCCTCTACTCCTACGAGCAGGACGAGCAGACGTGGCCGCCCGAGTTCGAGGCAGTCCTGCGCGCCGACGATCGGGCCTGGGCCTTCTGGGAGGGTGCGGCCGCCTCCTACCGCAAGATGTGCGTCCACTGGGTGCTGTCCGCCAAACGGCCCGAGACCCGCGACCGGCGGATGGCCCAGCTCGTCGACGCCAGTCACCGGATGGACCTCGTCAGCCCCCATGCCTACGGCACGGAGCCGAAGTGGCTGGCCAGGTTGCGAGCCGAGCTGGGCTGAGCGGCATCCGGCTCATCCGTATGCCGCTGGGCCGGCTCCCGCTGGCGACCTCAGAGCGCTCGTGCAACCTTCGGGCCGCCGGCCGGAGGTGGGTCAGTGCTTCGGGCGGGGAGGGATGATCTCGTGCTGCTTCGCTGCCTGGTCCTTGGCGTGCTTGTCGGCGCGCTTCTCCTTGATGGACTTGCCGGCCTTCTTGGACATGTGAGATCGCGGTGACTTGTCTGCCATGGCCTGCTCCTGACGCTGGGAAGCCAGACGGCTTCCCAGCCAGTATGACCCACCGAGCTCCCCGGGCCCGCCGACCGGTGTCGGCAGGCTTCCCGCGCAACCGGGCTGAGCGGCATACGGCCTAGAGTCTGGGTTGTGGCCTACACGGACGTCGACCGGGAGCGCTGGGTCGCGGAGGACCCGGCACAGAAGCGGGCCGACCGCGACGACTTCGCCCGGGATCGCGCCCGGCTCGTGCACTCGGCCGCGCTGCGCCGGCTCGCCGGCAAGACCCAGGTCCTCGGTGCGGGCCACGACGACTTCGTGCGCAACCGGCTCACTCACTCGCTGGAGGTCGCCCAGATCGGCCGTGAGTTCGGGGCGGCGCTCGGCTGCAATGCCGACGTCGTCGACACGGCCTCCCTCGCGCACGACCTCGGGCACCCGCCGTTCGGTCACAACGGGGAGATCGAGCTCGACCGGATCTGTGCCGACATCGGCGGCTTCGAGGGCAACGCCCAGACCCTGCGCGTGCTGACCCGGTTGGAGCCCAAACGGTGCCACGCCGACGGCAGGCCGGCGGGCCTCAACCTCACCCGAGCATCGCTGGACGCGGCCACCAAGTACCCGTGGCGTCGCGGCGGGGGCCCGGAGCCGACCCCGAAGTTCGGCGCCTACGACGATGACCTGCCCGTCTTCGAGTGGATCCGTGTTGGCGCCGTGCCGCACGCCCGGTGCTTCGAGGCGGAGGTGATGGACTGGTCGGACGACGTCGCCTACTCCGTCCACGACCTCGAGGACGCCATCGCCTCCGACTGGCTGGACCCCCGGGCGCTTCGCTCCGGGACCGAGATGCGCTCCGTCCTCGAGGTGGCCGGCGCGTCCTACGCGCCCGACCAGGACCCCGCCGCCCTCGCCGCGGCGCTGGAGCGGATCCTCGCCACGGGTGCGATCCCGGCCGCCTTCGACGGCTCCCGCAACGCCTTGGCCGCCCTGAAGGACATGACCAGCCGGATCATCGGCCGGTTCGTCCTCGCGGTGGAGCTGGCGACCCGGGAGCGTCACGGACCGGGCCCGCTCAGCCGCTACGACGCCAACCTCGTCGTCCCGGACGAGACCCGGGCCGAGTGCGCGGTGCTCAAGGCCGTCGCCAACCAGTTCGTCATGACGGCCCACGACCAGATGGCCCTGAAGGAACAGCAGCGCGAGCTGCTCGGCGACCTCGTTCAGCACATCTCCGCGGCGCCGGAGGTGCGGCTCGACGTCCCGTTCCGCGCCGACTTCGTCGCGGCCGGGGACGATGCGGCGCGGCTGCGCGTGATCGTCGACCAGGTCGCCTCGCTCACCGACGCGCGGGCCGTGCTGTTGCACTCCCTGTGGGCAGGCGCGACGGGCTCCCGGCCGTGACGACCTAGACTCACGGCAGCGAGAGGAGGCTTGATGGCGGGCCGGATCAACCCTGACGACATCGCGACCGTCAAGTCGCGGTCCTCGATCGAGGACGTCGTTCGCGAGCACGTCACGCTGCGCCCCGCCGGTCCGGGCTCGCTCAAGGGGCTGTGCCCGTTCCACGACGAGAAGACCCCCTCGTTCAACATCCGTCCTGCCGTCGGCGCCTGGCACTGCTTCGGGTGTGGCGAGGGCGGGGACGTGATCTCCTTCATGCAGAAGGTCGACCACCTCACCTTCGCCGAGGCCGTCGAGCGGCTCGCCCAGCGGCTGGGCATGGAGCTGCGCTACGAGGACGGCGCCCGTCCCCGCGAGGAGGGCCTGGGGCGCCGCTCGCGGCTCCTCGAGGCCCACCGGGTCGCGGAGGAGTTCTACACCGAGCGGCTGCTCGGCGACCAGGGCGCCCGGCTCGCCCGCGACTTTCTCCGCGCCCGCGACTTCAACAGCAGCCACGTCAGGCACTTCGGGGTCGGCTTCGCCCCCCGCGGCGGCGAGGACCTCGTGCGGCACCTCCGCGGCAAGGGCTTCACCGACGAGGAGCTCGTCATCGGCGGACTGGCCGGGCGGGGCTCACGCGGTCTCTACGACCGGTTCCGCGGCCGCCTCGTCTGGCCGATCCGTGACATCACCGGCAGCACGATCGGCTTCGGCGCGCGACGGATCTTCGACGACGACCGGATCGAGGCGAAGTACCTCAACACCTCCGAGACTCCGATCTACAAGAAGTCGACGGTCCTCTACGGGCTCGACCTGGCCAAGAAGCACATCTCCCAGGACCGGCAGGCCGTCGTCGTCGAGGGCTACACCGATGTCATGGCCTGCCACCTGGCCGGCGTCGAGACGGCGGTCGCCACGTGTGGCACCGCCTTCGGTGCCGAGCACATCAAGCTGCTCCGGCGCATCATGCGGGACGAGGCCGATCTGGCCCCGGCCAAGGTCGTCTTCACGTTCGACGGTGACGCCGCCGGGCAGAAGGCCGCGATGCGCGCCTTCGCCGATGACGCGAAGTGGACGTCGCAGTCCTTCGTCGCGGTCGAGAAATCCGGAAAGGACCCCTGCGAGCTGCGCCAAGCAGGGGGCGACCCGGCGGTCCAGGCCCTCATCGAGGATGCGGTGCCGATGTTCGAGTTCGCCGTCCGCACGACGATCAAGCGCTTCGACCTCGGCACCGCAGAGGGTCGCGTCCAGGCCAGCCGGGCAGTGGCCCCGATCGTCGCCTCGATCCGAGACCGCTCGCTCCGACCGGAGTACACCAGGGAGGTCGCCGGCCTGCTCGGGCTGGAGGTCGAGCAGGTGGCCACAGAGGTGGCCAGGGCCGGTCGTCTCACGGTCGACGCCGCCGGTCCTGCGAGCCGGCACGACGCCGGGCCCAGTGACCGGCGACGGGGCCCGTCCTCGGGCGCTGACGACTCCGTCGAGCCGAGCCCCGAGGAGGCGGCCGGCACGATGCCGCTGCCGGACCAGCGAGACCCCATCGTCCTGGCGGAGCGCCAGCTCCTCCAGGTGCTGCTCCAGTTCCCCACCGTGCTGCGGCCGGGCGCCGTCGATCTGCTGTCGTCAAGCTCCTTCTCGGCACCCGCCCACCAAGCGGTCTTCGACGGCATCACCATCGCCAGCGGCTCCGACGGGCGCGGCTCCCTGGGGTCGTGGGTCTCAGCGGTGACGGAGGCCGCTCCCAGTGCCGTCGCACCGCTCATCAGCGAGCTGGCCGTGGCCAGCCTGCCCGCCCGGATGGATGCGACGACCGGTCTGCCGAGCTCCCGCTATGTCGAGGAGCTCTTCAACCGCGTGCGCACGGTCGAGCTGACCAGACGGATCGCGGACGCCATGAGCGAGATGCGGCGGCTCGACCACGCCGCGGCGCCGGACCCCCAGCGGTCCCGGTCGCTGGCGGTCCAGCTGCAGGAGCTGCAGCGGCAGCTCGCCAAGATCAAGGAAGGGATGTCGTGATGGGGATCTTCGGTCGGCTACGCAGGGGAGACCTGCCCGACGAGGTCCGTCGCGCCGTCCCCCTGGCCTCGGGTGACCGCCTGATCGCCTCGGCACGCGACGAGCAGACCGGAGGCCACATCGTGGCCTCGACCCATCAGCTCGCGTTCGTCGGGGCGGACGGCACCCTGGCCTGGCAGCGACCGTGGCACGAAGCGGAGTCAGCCACCTGGCAGAGCGACTCAGGGCTGCTGACCGTCATCTGGGTCGACCACCGCCGTCCGGCTCAGTGGCTGCTGCGCGAGCCCTCGACGTTGCAGCAGGCCCTCCGGGAGCGCCTCCAGGCGAGCGTGGTCCTCAGCGACGAGTTCCGCACCGAGAGCCGCCGCACGGTGCGCGTCGTCATCCGACAGGACTTCGCCACCGGGGAGCTCCTGGAGCAGGTCATCCCCGGCAAGGGCGTCGACCCGGCCGACCCGCTCGTCGTCTCCGAAGCGGCGAAACGCCTCCAGAGACTGCGTTCCGAGGTGGGTCTCTGAGTCGGCCGGCGCTGCCGCGACAGGGTGTCAGGAGCCGATTTAGTTCCCGGCGAACTCCTTTGCTATGGTTGCCCGGCAGCAATCCCCTGTAGCTCAACTGGCAGAGCAGCCGGCTGTTAACCGGCAGGTTGTTGGTTCGAGTCCAACCGGGGGAGCGGCACGTGCGAAGGGCGGTCTCCGACATCGGAGGCCGCCCTTTCGTCATCCCGCCCCCACCGCAACACACCCGCTTATCGACTGGTGCCACCTGGTGCAGGTGGGGGGACCTCGCGATAAGGGGGTGTGTTGCGGTGACGTGGTCAGCGTTCCCGTAGGGCGCGCTCGTCGGCTTCGTGCAGCTGCTCGTCGATGAGCGTGGTGTCGACCTCCGCGACGCCACCCGGGCCGGCGGCGCCGCGGGTGATCGTCACCCGACCCCGCTCACGCAGCCGCCGCTCGACGTAGGCCGCCACCCGGGTCAGCGCATAGTTGATGACGATGAAGATCATCGCGATGACGAGCATCGCCGGCACGGGGTTGCCCTTGTACGAGCCGATCTGGGCGAACTTGTTGAGCAGCTCGTCGTAGGTGATGATCGCGCCGAGCGCCGTGTCCTTGAGGACGACGACGAGCTGGCTGACCAAGGCGGGGAGCATGGCCGTGATCGCCTGCGGCAGCTGGATGATCCGCAGCGTCTGCGGAGGCGTCAGCCCGATCGAGAGGCCGGCCTCCGACTGGCCCTTGGGCAGGCTGCCCACACCCGACCGGATCAGCTCGGCAACGACGGAGCCGTTGTAGAGCGTCAGGCCGGTGATCACGGCCGCCAACGGGTTGAGGTCGCTGTCGAAGACGTTGTTGTACGAGTAGAAGTAGAACGCGGCGATCATCATCACGAGAACCGGCACCGAGCGGAAGAACTCGACGATGACGGTGCTCACCCAGCGCAGGGCCGGCGTGTGCGACAGGCGCCCCATGCCGAAGAGGACGCCGAAGATGCCGGCCAGCAGCACGGAGATCGCGGCCGCCTTGAGCGTGGTGAGAAGGCCGGGGATGAGGTACTCGACCCAGATCTCCGCCGTGAGGAACGGCGTCCACTTCTCGGCGTCGAGGTTGCCCTTCTCGCCGAGCTTCCACAGGGCGAAGGCGACGAAGCCGAGGATGAGGACCAGGCCGACGACCGTGAGGAAGCGGTGCCGGGCGCGAGCGCGCGGGCCCGGGGCGTCGAAGAGGACGGAGGTGCTCATCGCTTCACCGCCAGCCGGTTGGACAGGTGCGTGACGAGGACGCCGATCGGGAGGGTGAGGATGACGAAGCCGATCGCGACGATGAGGAAGATGAACAGCAGCAGGTCGGACCGGAACTCGATCATCTCGCGCATCATCCCGCTGACCTCGGCGACGCCGATCGCCGTGGCGACCGTGGTGTTCTTCGTCAGGGCGATGAGGGTGTTGCCGAGCGGCGTGATGGCACCCCGGAAACCTTGCGGCAGCACGATCTCCCTGAGGCTCTGCGAGAAGGTCAGACCGATCGACCGGGCGGCCTCGGCCTGCCCGACCGGCACGGTGTTGACGCCCGACCGGATGGCCTCGCACACGAAGGCCGCGTGGTAGACCGACAGCGCGATGATCGCCCAGATGATGTTGTTGCGGATGAAGTCGTCGCTGAAGTTGAAGCCGAGGTTGATGGCCATGACGATGTTGGACGCGATGATGATCAGCGTCAGTGGCGTGTTGCGGACGGTGTTGACGTAGAACGCGCCCGTCCGCTGGAACACCGCCACGGGAGACAGCCGCATGACGGCCACGATGGTGCCGATGAGCAGCGACCCGATGGCAGCGATGACGGTGAGCAGGATCGTCATGCCGAATGCCGCGAAGATGTTGTACTCCGCGAAGAGTTCACCCATGTGCAGTCCTCCTCGGGCGCCAGAGGTGTGGGGGGCCTGACTGGACGTCAGCCAGAGCGGGAGGTATGCCGCTGAGCTCGCTCAGCTCAGCGGCATACCTCTGCGGTTGGCTGGGTGATCAGGCGCCTTGGCAGGTCGGGGTGGGCGGGTTGCCCTCGCCCGGCTTGTAGTTGGCCGGGCCGAGCCACTTGTCGACCGACTCCTGCCACTTGCCCGAGTCGATGAACTTCTTCAGGGCGGTGACGACCTGGTTGCAGAACTCGGTGTCGCCCTTCTTCACGCCGACCCCGTAGTTCTCCGTGGAGAAGGTGTTGCCGACGACCTTGAGCTTGCCCTTGTTGGCGTCCTGCGCCGCGTAGCCGGCGAGGATCGTGTCATCAGTCGTCAGGGCGTCCACGGCCCCCGACTTCAGCGCGTCAACGCAGAGGGAGTAGGTGTTGTACTCCTGGAGGTTGACTCCGGGGACCTTCTCCTTGATCTTCGTCGCCGAGGTCGAGCCCTTGACGGAGCAGAGGTTCTTGCCCTCCAGGGTGTCCGGACCGGTGATGGACGCGTCGTCGGCGCGGACCAGCAGGTCTTGGCCGGCGATGAAGTACGGGCCGGCGAAGGACACGTCGGCCATGCGCTTTTCGGTGATCGAGTAGGTCCCGACGATGTACTTCACCTGACCCGTCTTGAGGAGGGTCTCTCGCTGAGCGGAGACCGCCTCGACGAACTCCACGTCGAGCTTGAGCTCCTCGGCGATGAAGTTCGCGACATCGACGTCGAAGCCGGAGTACGTGGCGCCGGTCTTGAGACCGAGGCCGGGCTGGTCGAACTTGATGCCGACCTTGACCTTGCCGCCGCCTGCGCCGCCGCCGTCGCCACCGTCGCTCCCGCACGCTGCGAGGCCGAGGGCGGCGACCGTCGCGATGGCAATCGCACTGGTGCGCCTGAGCTTCATGAGTTGTTCCTCCTGGTAGGTCTGCTCCCGGAGGTGACCGGGAAGCGATGTGGCGGGGTGTTCAGTGGGTCAGGATCTTGCTGAGGAAGTCCTTGGCCCGGGCCGACTTGGCGTTGGTGAAGAACTCCTCAGGGGTGTCCTGCTCGACGATCTCCCCCTCGTCCATGAAGATGACCCGGTCGGCGGCGCGGCGGGCGAACCCCATCTCATGGGTGACGACGATCATCGTCATGCCCTCCTTGGCGAGGCTCGTCATGACGTCGAGCACCTCGTTGATCATCTCCGGGTCGAGCGCCGAGGTCGGCTCGTCGAAGAGCATCACCTTGGGGTTCATCGCCAGCGACCGGGCGATCGCGACCCGTTGCTGCTGCCCGCCGGAGAGCTGGGCAGGGTACTTGTCCTTCTGGTGCTCGACCCCGACCCGCTCGAGCAGCTCGAGCGCCCGCTTCTCGGCCGCGCCCTTGGCCATCCCGCGCACCTTGATCGGTCCGAGGGTGACGTTCTGCAGGATCGTCTTGTGGGCGAACAGGTTGAAGGACTGGAAGACCATTCCGACGTCAGCCCGCAGGTCGGCGAGCGCCTTGCCCTCCTCGGGAAGCGGCTTGCCGTCGATGAGGATGCGGCCCGTCTCGAAGGTCTCGAGGCGGTTGATGGTGCGGCACAACGTCGACTTGCCGGAGCCGGAGGGCCCCAGGACGACGACGACGTCACCCTTGCCGACGGTGAGGTCGATGTCCTTGAGCACGTGCAGGTCGCCGAAGTGCTTGTTGACGCCCTCGACGACGACGATGGGGTGCTGGCCATCTCCGGCGGCGCCACGTGAGGCATCCACGCCGTGGGCATTCGCTTCGTCCATGCCGGAAACCTATCGGGTGACACTCCCCATGAGCGAGGGGTCGGACCGAGAGTCGCCGAATCGTAGCGAAGCTGCAGCCCGCGGCCACCGGTCGGCAGCGGCGGGCCCGGTGCTCAGTTCGCTGTCGTCGTGGTGGTGGAGCTCGCCTCGGCGGTGTCCGACGTCGTGGTCGTCGCCGTCTCCGTCGTCGCGCTTGCCGGCTCGGAGGTCGGCGCGGGGGCGGGCTCGCTCGTCGTCGTGGGGGCGGGCTCGGAGGTCGGCGCGGGGGCGGGCTCGGAGGTCGGCGCGGGGGCGGGCTCGCTCGTCGTCGTGGGGGCGGGCTCGGAGGTCGGCGCGGGGGCGGGCTCGCTCGTCGTCGCTGCGCCCGAGGATCCGGAGGTCGTGGTCGACGACGGCTCAGACGTTGCCGCGGATCCGGAGGTCGTCGACTCCGTCGGCTGGCCCGTGGAGGTCGCGTCGGGACTCGTGGTCGGGTCCGTGGTGGTCGGGTCCGGGGTGGTCGGGTCCGGGGTCGTGGTCGGGTCCGTGGTGGTCGGGTCCGGGGTGGTCGGGTCCGGGGTGGTCGTCGGGTCCGTGGTGGTCGGGTCCGGAATCGTCGGGGTCGGACTCGGCGGAATGGTCGCCGGCGGCCGCGTCGTCGTCGGGGTCGATGTCCAGATGCTGCCCGGCGTCGTCGTCGGGATGGGCACGTCACCGTCCTCGACGGTGTGGGAGGGCCCGCCCGTGTCATCGCGGACGACGTGGGGGGCAGCTTGGAACGGGATGCTCGGAGCGTGCGACGAGGGCATGCCGAGGTAGGGGGCAGGGTCGACGTAGCGGTCGTTGAGGATGACGTCGAAGTGCAGGTGGCAGCCGGTGGACCATCCGGTCGTCCCGACGAGCCCGATGATCTCGCCCTGCTTGACGACGTCACCTTCCTTGACGAGGAACCTGGACTGGTGGCCGTAGGCCGTCTTCAGGGTGGGGCTGTGCTCGATGATCGTGCGCGCACCCCAGGACGGCGAGACCTCGGCATAGACGACGGTGCCGGAGGCCGCCGCTCGAATCGGGGTTCCGCAGGCAGCCGAGAGGTCGATTCCGGTGTGGAACATGGGCACGCCGAGGACGGGGTGCATTCGCGGCCCGAAGCTCGACGACTGGGGGCCCGGGACGGGGAGGATGAAGCGCAACTCGGCCTTCGAGGCTCCCGGCGGAGTGAGGGAGGGAGCCAACGCGGGGGAGAGGACGAGGCTCGGGAACTGGAACAGCCCGCCGCCGATCGCGGTCGACAGCCCGGAGAGCGCTCCTGACATCTCGGGGGTGACGCCCTGGGGATAGGCCAGCGCGGACTCACTCGGCGTGGCGGGCGCGGGCGCGGCGACCGCAGCACCGGCGGCGAGCACCACGGACTGCTTCTCCAGCTGTGGCGCGCTTCCGCCCAGGAAGGGCAGGAGCGCGAAGAGGGTCACGCCGGTCGCGAACGTCAAGGTCCGGCCGCGCATTCGGATGTGAATCACGGTCGGGCCAGCACTCGGCCTGATCGGCTCCTGCACGGGCAGGCACCCCCATCGGGCAGATCGAAAGTCGGACCGAGGCCTCCTGACTGTGACCTCGGACCGGCCACATCACGGAGCGCCCCCCGCGCCGCGATGCCAGCCGGTTTCTCCACCATAAGGTGATCCACCGCGTCTCGGGGGAGAACGTGTCGAAGATTCGAGTGATTTCGCCGACTCTCCTGGCTCGACCTCGGGGCTGGAGCCCAGGTCAGCCCGCACGCCGTGGGGTGGCGGGTGACTGAGTCGTGCGTGATGCGCTGAGCGCCGGCCACGGCGGCGGCTGCCCCAGGGTGCGGATGGTCCTGGCGAGGTGACACGACCAACCGAGGCACCAGCAGAGGACGGCCACGGCGTACCCCGTGGCGTGACCCGTGCCGGGCCAGGTCAGCAGCCGGGGGAGGGGGCTGACCAGCACGAGGACGAAACCGAGCTCCTGCAGCGCGGTGGGCACCAAGCCCCCGGGAGCCCGGACCATGGTCGCTCGCGCCGTGAAGGCGTAGATCATGCTGCCCATGGCGCCCATCGTCAGGGCATGCATCGCGGTACCGACGGAGATGCTCTCGGGCCAGCCGAGGAACGCGAGGCCGAGCATCACGAGCCCTGCCCCGAGCCAGAGCCAGGCGAGCGCCAGCATCGCGACCGCCCGGTGCTCTGCGAGCCGCAACCCACCCCATCGGCGGATCCTGGCGATCTGCACCAGCCCGACCAGCACGAGGACGGCACCTGCTGCTGTGTCAGCCCCTCCGAGAACGAGACCGATGGCCGCTACGACTGCGGCCGGAGCCAGCGCCTGCGTGCGATCGGTCGCCGCGGCCGCCAGCGTCGTGCCCAGTGCGGCGCGGGCGAAGGCAGGGACGGCGGTGCCACCGACGAGACTGATGAGAACAGCGAAGACGAGGGCTGCCGCGACCGGGGCGGGGGCGGCATCGGCCGGCGTTCCCCGGGCCGCCAGTGCGCGCGCCGCGACCCACGCGGCCACGAGGAACCAGACGACGGGAGCGGACGCCCGCGCACCGCGGGTCCAGCTGGGCAGGGCGGTGAGCAGGTAGCCGGCCACGGCGGCACCTCCCATGCCGAAGAGCAGCCAGCTGCGATGCTGCGTGACCGGGTCCTCCACGGGCAGCAGCCACACCGCACCCCCGACGATGGCCGCCACTGCCGTCAGCAGGAAGAACGGCCGGTGGGCCGCGGGGCCGCGGGCCCGAGTCGGGGGGGGCACTCAGGCCCCGATGTAGTCCGCGAGATGCGTGCCCGTCAGAGTGGAACGTGCCGCGACGAGATCGGCGGGACTGCCCTCGAAGACGATGCGGCCCCCGTCGTGGCCCGCCCCCGGACCCAGGTCGATGATCCAGTCGGCATGCGCCATGACCGCTTGGTGGTGCTCGATGACGATCACCGACTTGCCTGAGTCGACGAGCCGGTCGAGCAGGGCGAGCAGCTGCTCGACGTCAGCGAGGTGGAGACCGGTGGTCGGCTCGTCGAGGACGTAGACGCCGCCCTTGCCTCCCATGTGGGTGGCGAGCTTGAGACGCTGTCGCTCCCCACCGGACAGCGTGGTGAGCGGCTGGCCGAGGCTCAGGTAGCCGAGCCCGACGTCCGCCAGCCGGTCGAGGATCGCGTGGGCCGCCGGCGTGCGAGCCTCGCCCGCTCCGAAGAAGTCCCTCGCCTCGTCGACCGGCATGGCGAGGACCTCGCTGATGTCCCGGCCTCCCAGCGTGTACTCGAGCACCATGGCTTGGAAGCGCTTGCCCTCGCATTCCTCGCAGGTCGTGGCGACACCGGCCATCATGGCCAGGTCGGTGTAGATGACGCCGGCGCCGTTGCAGGCGGGGCAGGCTCCTTCGGAGTTGGCGCTGAAGAGCGCCGGCTTGACGCCGTTGGTCTTGGCGAACGCCTTGCGGATCGGGTCGAGCAGCCCGGTGTACGTCGCCGGATTGCTGCGCCGCGACCCACGGATCCCGCCCTGGTCGATGGAGATGACCCCCTCGCGGCCTGCAACGGAGCCCTGGATGAGCGAGCTCTTCCCGGACCCCGCGACCCCGGTGACGACGGTGAGCACGCCGAGGGGGATGTCGACGTCGACGTGCCGCAGGTTGTGGAGGTCGGCGCCGCGCACCTCGAGCACGCCCGACGGTGTGCGGACCGAGGGCTTGAGGGTGGCACGGTCGTCGAGGTGGTGGCCAGTGATGGTCCCGCTGCGTCGCAGACCCTCGACGGTGCCCTCGAAGCAGACGGTGCCGCCCGATGCCCCGGCACCGGGCCCGAGGTCGACGACGTGGTCGGCCACGGCGATCATCTCGGGCTTGTGCTCCACGACGAGAACGGTGTTGCCCTTGTCGCGCAGCTGGAGCAGCAGGCGGTTCATCCGCTGGATGTCGTGCGGGTGCAGGCCGATGCTCGGCTCGTCGAAGACGTAGGTGACATCCGTGAGGGACGATCCGAGGTGCCGGATCATCTTGGTGCGCTGGGCTTCGCCACCAGAGAGGGTGCCGGAGGGACGGTCGAGCGAGAGGTATCCCAGCCCGATCTCGGCGAAGGAGTCGAAGAGGTGCTGGAGGCCGGTCACCAGGGGAGCCACGGAGGGTTCGTCGAGCTGGCGGACCCACTCGGCAGCGTCGCTGATCTGCATCGCGCAGACCTCGGCGATGTTGGTGCCCTTGATCCGTGACGAGCGCGCGCTCTCGTTGAGGCGGGTGCCGGCGCAGTCCGGACACGTCGTGAAGGTGACGGCTCGCTCGACGAACGCGCGGATGTGCGGCTGCATCGAATCGAGGTCCTTGGAGAGCATCGACTTCTGGATCTTCGGGATGAGGCCTTCGTAGGTGAGGTTGATCCCCTCGACCTTGACCTTCGTGGGCTGCTTGTGGAGCAGGTCGTGCAGCTCCCTCTTGGTGTACGCGCGGATGGGCTTGTCCGGGTCGAAGAAGCCGCAGCCGCGGTAGATGCGCCCGTACCAGCCGTCCATCGTGTAGCCCGGGATCGTCAGGGCCCCTTCATTGAGCGACTTGTCCTCGTCGTAGAGGGCGGAGAGGTCGAAGTCCGTGACCGCACCCATGCCTTCGCACCGCGAGCACATGCCGCCGGTGATGGAGAAGGAGCGTCGCTCCTTGGTCGTGCTCCCACCGCGCTCGATGGTCACCGCCCCGGCGCCGGAGATGGACGCGACGTTGAAGGAGAACGCCTGGGCCGACCCGATGTGGGGCTGGCCGAGCCGGCTGAAGAGGATGCGGAGCATGGCGTTGGCATCGGTGGCGGTGCCCACCGTGGAGCGGGGGTTGGCCCCCATCCGCTCCTGGTCGACGATGATCGCCGTGGTCAGCCCGTCCAGCAGGTCGACGTCCGGCCTGGCGAGCGTCGGCATGAAGCCTTGGACGAAGGTGCTGTAGGTCTCGTTGATCAGCCGTTGGGACTCGGCGGCGATGGTGTTGAAGACGAGGGAGCTCTTCCCCGATCCGGAGACACCGGTGAAGGCCGTGAGGCGACGCTTCGGGATCTCGACGGTCACGTCCTTGAGGTTGTTCTCGCGGGCACCGTGGACGCGGATCAGGTCATGGCTGTCGGCGGGCAGCTGGGCGGATGCCTCCACGTCGTTCCGCGTTGCGGGGATCGTCATGGAGGTCACGCTAGTGGCGGCCCGGCGGTTCGTGCTTCTCGATTCCTGACGACCGGCTAGCGTGGTCACGAGGAGCCATGAACCTGTTCGACCGACAGCAGCCACGCGAGCGACCCGAGCGGCCCGAGCGATCCGGCCGTCCACGCCGCCGCTCCCACGTCGTGCTCGTCGCCCTGCCGTTGCTGGCCGCACTGGCTGGCCTTCCCGCGAGCGCGCCCACCTCGGCCCTCGGACGGCTGCCTTCCTGCGACCTCGGTGACGTCTACACGGTGCCGCGCGGCTACGACGAGTGGAGCATCACGCTTGTCGACCGGCTCCTGAGGGTCGGCAAGGACTATGTGCCGCCGGACCTCGTGCACGTGTCCGAGGCGGGCCTGCCGGGTGGTGGTCACATCCGCGCCGTGGCCGTCGACGACACGAAGGCCATGGCGAGAGCCGCCAGGGCCGCCGGCGCACCCATCGGCGTCTGGAGCGCCTACCGCAGCTATGCGCAGCAGCAGCAGATCTTCACCGGCTACGCGCGCCAGAACGGCTTCGACAGCGCCATCACCTACTCCCAGCGGCCCGGTCACTCCGAGCACCAGCTCGGACTCGGTGTGGACTTCATGAGCGCCGGCGGTGGTGACCCGCTCCAAGGGGACTGGGCCACCACCGCAGCGGGCGCCTGGATGCGGGACAACTCCTGGACGTTCGGCTGGGTCAACAGCTACCCGCGGGGGAAGGACGGCGCGCGCTGGAACGACCGCACGTGTCTGCGCTACGAGCCCTGGCACTACCGTTACCTCGGACGCGAGGTGGCCCGGAAAGTCCACCGCTCCGGTTTGACCATCCGAGAGTACCTGTGGCGCAACCACACCCAGCTCGACAGCAGAGGACGTCCGCTGTCGACGTCGACCCCTCGTCCCTCGGCGCGTCCCTCGGGGGATCCGCCCACGACCGCATCCCCGTCCCAGTCGTCGACGCCTGCACCAACAACCGTCTCGAGCACCCGTCCGGCCGCCATCTCACCTCTCGCACCACCCGGGTCCTCCCAGTCCCCGGTGCTGGACTCACGGATCGTCGTCGGCGGGCTCCTGGCATTCCTCGCCGTGCTGACGGTCGGGCTGGTCGCCCGTCGGCGGCGGCACAGGCAGGCAGGTGAGCTGCCCCGCATGCAGGGCGGCCCTGCCGACCCGGCTGACCGCTAGCCGGGCGGCACCGGCACGAAGGAGCGGATCTCGTCCGTTCCGGGGCGCACCACCCCGGCGGAGGCCTCGGGCACGCCGACCCACGCACCCGGCAGGTTGAGCAGGGGCTCGGAGACGATGAGTCTGGTCTCCTCGCCGAGACCCTTGAGGACGGCGACGTCGGGGTGCAGCTTGCGCAGCTGGCCGACGTCGTGCGAGTAGTAGAGCGATCGGCTGGCGCCCTCCGTGGAGTAGCGGAACCCCCAGACGCAGCTGCCGTTCGACGTCGCAGCGGTCATCTGCACGGCGTTCTCGACGCCGTGGGCACGGGCCACGTCCTCGACGAGACCGACCGCCCGCGCCATCGCGTCGAAGGGGTCGTCGTCGAGCCCGAAGGTGAGCGCCAGGAAGAACAGGACCTCGGAGTCGGTCGTCCCCTCGATGTGCGGGTAGAGCTCGGGCTCGACGGCCATGACCAGGTCCCGCTTCAGCGTGCGGAAGTCGCGGATGAGGCCGTTGTGCATGAACATCCACCGTCCGTGCCGGAACGGGTGGCAGTTGGAGCGCTGGACCGCGGTCCCCGTCGAGGCCCGGACGTGCGCGAAGAGCAGGGGAGTGCGCACCTGGTAGGCGAGCTCCCGAAGGTTCGGGTCACTCCACGCCGGCTGGGTCGACTTGTACACGGCCGGCTCCGGGCCGTCGCCGTACCAGCCGAGTCCGAAGCCGTCTCCGTTGGTCGTCGTCGCCCCCAGCCTGGAGTTGAGGCTCTGGTCGATGACCGAGTGGTCCGGGCGGAAGAGCAGGTCCGCAGCGAGGACCGGGTCCCCGAAGTACGCCATCCATCTGCACACATGGAAACTGAACCAGATCCGGGGTCCTCGGGGACAGACAAGGAGCCACTCCTGGGTGGTCAGGAGGCGGCCGTATGCCGGTGGGCTCGGCCACGCTCGGCCGCGCGCTGGAGGTTCGATGTCAGTTCTTTGAAGGTTCGGTCAACATGGCTCCGAAGGGCTGCGCTGGGACGTGGGCAGCCCCAATGATGTGAGGCACGCGGGGGTGAACGGCCCCCCGGCTCGAGGAGCTCGCCATGCGTCGTCGTCTCATCGTCAAGGTCGGTCTGTACCCCGTGGTCGCGGCCGGTGCGTTGTTCGCGTTCGGGGCGGCGACCGAGAACGCGGCTGCGGCGTCGCCGGCGATCGCCGTGACGCTTCCCCGGGACTGCGATGTCTCGGGCGGCCAGCCCGGCGGCGAGCACGCCCCGGGAGGGCACGATGCGCACGGCGGCGGGTCGGACATGGACCACAGCCAGATGGACGACAGCGAGATGGACCACAGCCAGATGGACGACAGCCAGATGGACCACGGCGAGATGAACCATGGGCAGGGCGCTGCCGGGGGTGAGGGCCACGCGAGCCACGGCTCGGGGTCGGTGTCGGCCCCCGATGACGCCTCACGCAACCTCGTCCTGGGTGGGTTTGCCGGCGTCAACGCCTCCGTCCTGGCGGGCGCCGGCGTGCTGCGCCGCCGCACCGCCTCGCGGCGTGAGCGGCATGTCTCGGCCCGCACCAGCGCTCGGCCCGCCCGGCGAGTCGCCGAAGGCGACGAGCGATGAGCGCCCCGACCCGGACCCGGGCGAGCGCCGAGGAGACGCCGGGGCCGGCCGTGGCCCCGCGTCGACGGGGACGCAACCTCATGGAGGTGCCGGTTGTCGCCCGGATCATGCGCAGCCGGCTCTACCCCGGGGTGTTCCAGGTCCTCGTCGCCGCAGTCTTCGGTCTGGTGGCCTACCAGCTGCTCGTCGGCCCGGACAGGGCCCACGACAACGCCGGCACCGCGCTCATGTGGGTGCTGTGGTGGCCCGTGATCCCGATCGTGTTCGTCGTGCTCGGCCGGTTCTGGTGTGCGGTCTGCCCGTTCGGGTGGCTCTCCGACCAGGTGCAGAAGCTGGTCGGTGTCAACCGGCCCGTGCCGCTCTTCCTCAAGCGCTACGGGATCTGGATCATCGACGCGCAGTTCATCCTCATCACGTGGGCCGACCACGTGTGGGGAATCGTGGAGTCGCCCTGGGGATCGGGCGTTCTCCTCCTCCTGCTGACGACCGCGGTGATCGTCTCCGGCGCCTTCTTCCAGCGCCGCACCTTCTGCCGCTACCTGTGCTTCCTGGGTGGCCTGTCCGGCAACTATGCGCGAACCGGCATGGTCGAGCTGCGCGCGAACCAGGACATCTGCCGCACCTGCACGAGCCGGGCGGCCTGCTACAACGGCACGGACAAGGTCGCCGGCTGCCCGCTCTTCACATTCCCGCGGACCATGGACACCAACGCCAACTGCAACCTCTGCGCCAACTGCATCAAGGCGTGTCCCAACGACGCTCTCGAGCTGCGCGTCCGCAAGCCGACGAGCGAGCTGTGGTTCATCCGCACCCCTCGGATCGAGGAGTCGTTCCTGGCCATGGCGATCATGGGCATCGTCATCATCCAGAACCTCACGATGCTCGAGGTCTGGGGCACCTTCCTCGCCTGGATCGGAGCCACGACCGGGATCACCAGCCCGTCGGCCATCTTCACCATCGCCTTCACCGTCGCGGTGGCCGCACCGGTCGGCATGCTCGTGCTCGCCTCGCAGGTCGCCTCGCGCGGCAACCTCGAGACCGTCAAGCTGAACTTCGCCCGCTTCGGCTACGCGCTGATCCCCTTGGACGTCGCCGGCCACATCGCGCACAACCTCTTCCACCTGCTCGCCGAGGGCAAGTCCGTGGCCTTCACCGTCATGGGTCTGTTCGGGGGTGCGCCGAGTGACGAGTCCGCCGCGTTGCTCGACACGGGGACGATCCAGATCCTGCAGTACCTCGTCCTCGCCCTCGGCCTGGCGGGCTCCATCTACGCGGCGCGCCGCATCGCTCACAGCCGCTACCGCACCGAGGCCCGCAGGCGCGTCACGCTCGTCCCCATGACGGCGCTCATCGTCGTGCTGGGTGCGCTCAACGTGTGGATGTTCGCCCTGCCCATGGCCCACCGCATGTAGGGGCGCCCCACACCGGCACGTCCCCTCAGCGGCCCCGGGGTTCGACCCCTCCGAACCTCCGGCGGCCGCGAGGGGACGTCGCATGCGCAACCACGAGGGACTGACGACATGCGCCGGCCGGAGCTGGGTATGCGCTTGGCTGAGGGCGGCGCCAGCAGCGTCGGGCGCCTGGCCCGGCGCCGCCGCCCGGTGAGAGGACGACATGCACACCGTTGAGGCAATGCTCGAGACCTATCCGAAGGACCTGGGAAACGTCGACCGGGGCAAGCTGACGGCCTGCATCCGAGCCTGCTACGAGTGCTCGCAGACGTGCACTGCGTGTGCCGATGCGTGCCTGAGCGAGGACATGGTCGCCGACCTGGTCAGGTGCGTCCGGACGAACCTGGACTGCGCCGACATCTGCGCCACGACCGGAGCGGTGCTGTCCCGTCACACCGGTCGCGACGCCACCGTGACGCGTGCCGCACTCGAGGCCTGCGCCCAGGCGTGCAAGGCCTGCGGCGAGGAGTGCGAGAAGCACGCGTCGATGCACGAGCACTGCCGCGTCTGTGCCGAGTCCTGCCGGCGTTGTGAGCAGGCCTGTCGAGAGCTGCTCGCGACACTCGGCTGAGCCCGTCGTAGCCCGGGTAACGAGCAGCCCTCGCCGTCAAGCCCCTTGGGGGCGTCGGCGAGGGCTGCCCGTCGCGTCTGGTCAGGGCATGCTGTGGTCCTGCCAGCCGGTGATCCCGAGGTGCATGCCAGGGTTGTGCGTCCCGTCGAGGCCCATCTCGGTGCACTGGACGACGTGTCGCCCGAAGTCGTCGTTGGTCACATCGGCCTGAGCGGGTGCCGCCGAGAGCAGGCCAACGCCCGCGAGCGAGACGACCGCCAGAGCCCTGAGCAGGGTGCGCATCTCCATCACCTTCCGTCGTTGTCGGACGACTCCGTGCCGCCCGTTGGAGCCATCATGTGACGGACCTGGACGCGTAGGTACCCCCTTGGGGAATCCTTCACTGATACTTCAGTGTTCATCGGGGTAGACCTTCATGAAGGCGGGCGAAGGTCAGAATCGGACAGCTCCGCCGTCATTCGGGTGAGAGGACCAGTGCGATGAGCGCGTCGGTTGAGAGCGTGGTTGACCCGGTGTGCGGGATGACCGTCGACCCGGCGAGTGCCGCCGGCACGGTGGAGCACGAGGGGACGACCTATTACTTCTGCTCTGCGCACTGCGTCAAGGTCTTCGAGCACGACCCCGAGGCCTACGTCGGCTCCAACGGCTGACACCATCCACCGGCTCAGGCCGCGGCTGGGTCAGCCGGTCGTCCGGACGACCCCCATCATGCCGCGATCCTCATGGTCGAGGATGTGGCAGTGATAGACCGTTCGTCCGCCGACGTCATCGAACGAGATCCGCACGTGGACCTCGCTGTTGGTGGGGACGATGACGACGTCGCGCCAGTCGGGCCTGCTGTCGGCTGACGTGTCCCGGCCGCGGACCACCTGCATGGGCCAGACGTGGAGGTGGAACGGGTGGTCCATGGGCGTGGTGTTGACGACGGTCCACTCCTCGACCGTGCCGAGCCGGGGGTCCTGGTCGACGCGCTCCGGGTCGAACTCCCGGCCGTCGAAGCCGAACGCCATACCCTCCATCCCCATCCCCATCCCCATCATCCCCATCGTGAACGTGATCTTCCGACGCCGGTCGACCGCACGGGCCCGCAGGTCCGGGAGGACTCGGTCGGGCCAGGACGGCTGCAGTGCGACCGCGCCGGGGGACTGGCCCGCCTCGTCCACTCGGACCTCGGCGACCACGGCCTCCGGTGAGGTGTGGTTGCCGCCCATCATGCCCATGCCGCCCCGGTCGACGGAGAGCGTCCGCAGAGCGTGACTGCCGCCGCGGGCTGCCGTGACGACGAGGTCGGCTCGGTTGCCGGGAGCCAGTGTCACGGTGTCCACCGGGGTCGGCGAGGTGAGTGCCTGTCCGTCGATCCCGAGAAGGCCGAGCTGGTGGCCGTCGAGCGCAAGCCGCAGGAAGCGGGACACACACGCGTTGACCACCCGCCATCGTTCGACCGCTCCCGCGACCAGGTCGATCCGGGGCTGGTGCTGGCCGTTCACGAGGACGAGCTTGCCTTCCCGACCCATCATGACCTCGGGAAGCGAGGGGTCGGTCGGGAAGTCGGCTGCGTCGAGGGAGATGTCGCTGACCACGAGGAGCCGCTCGGGCAGATCCGGCTCGTCCTGTCCGGCCACGATGAGGGCCCCGAACAGTCCCCCGAAGACCTGGTCGGCGACCGTGCCGTGATGGTGTGGGTGGTACCAGAACGTGCCAGCGGGATGGTCCTGCGGAATCGCGAACTCGTACTGGGCGGACTCGCCGGGCTCCACCATCCGGAAGGGATTGTCGCCCTTGCCTGCTGGGGACACGTGCAGACCGTGGGTGTGCAGGTTCGTGGTCGCTTCCAGGCGGTTCGTCAGAGTCACCCTGAGGGTGTCGCCCGGGTTGACCCGCATGGTGGGGCCCGGGCTGGTCCCTGCGTAGCCCAGCGCCCGCGTCTGCCGTCCCGCCAAGCGCACCCCTCGGGCAGCGACGAGCTCGACCTCGAGCCGGCCGTCCACGCTGCTCAACACCTCGGGCTCGGCCAACGTCAGTCCCGAGTCGGCGAGTCGGCTTTCCTGGCCGGCCGTCGTTCGCCAGAGCCCCACGGCGCCAACCGTCGCCGTCACGGCCCCGAGCCCGGCCAGCCGTAGGGCAGCTCGCCGGCTGAGGTCAGCCATCCCGGAGTGCCCGCAGCCGTTGTCGGAAGTCCTCCTCGGTGATCTCGCCCCGGGCGAAGCGCTCACGGAGAATGTCCTCCGGCCGCGGCTGGCTCCCGGTGCCCGGGCCGGCACTGCGGCGACGGGCCTCGATCAGGCCCCAGGCGAGCACGGCGAGTCCGACCAGGAGCAGGCTGAGCCAGATCCATGGGGCCCCCGGGCCGGGGTGGGAACCGAACACGAGCTCGTCACCTCCAGTGACCCTCGGGCTGTGTGACCGGCAGCAGGCTGACGGTCTCACCCATGGTACCCCGTGGGGTATATCCGTCCGTCGCGCGCGTCAGTCCGACGGTGCTCGCAGGCCGAGGCTGAACAGCTCCGGGGGTGGCTTCTGGGCCGACTCGAGTCGCCGGTACACGGTCGGTGTCGTGCCCACCTCGGCGAGGAACTGCCGGTTGAAGTTGGCGATGTTGTGATAGCCGCTCATCGTCGCGACCTGGGAGACCGGATGCTCAGTCGTGTCGAGCAGGCGACGGGCATAGGCGATGCGCAGCTTCTTGACCATGTTCGAGAACGTCATGCCCGTCGCCGCCTTGAAGTACTTGGAGAACGTGGGCTCGGACATGTAGGCCACCCGAGCAGCGGTGGATAGGCGGATGTCGCCGGTGAGGTTCTCGAAGATGTAGCTCAGGCCTGCCTCGCCGGCGTCGCGGGCGGCAGCATCCGTGGGCCGTCCGAGCCATTCACTCGCAACCACCTCGTACTCGTCCGAGGGGGCGTGGGCGAACAGGCTGAGCACCTTGAACAGGTGCCCCAGCCGCTCGACCCCACTGCTGTGCACACACGCGAGGATCGTCTCCGCGGCCCGCCATGCAGTGGCACCCGAGAAGACGAGGCCGCGCGTCGACCGGTTCAGCACCTCGGACACCTCGGCGAGCTCCGGGAGGTGTTCCATCGCGCCCCGGATCCACTCGTCGCTGAACTGGATGACGGCATCGCGGTCGACGGCGACCTGCCCCTCGGCGAGGTCGCTGACCCAGTCGTGGGGGAGGTTCGGGCCCATCAGGCTGACGTGGCCGGGAGCGAAGGTGCCGATGTGGTCACCGGCGATGAAGCTGCCCCGGGTCTTGGTGATGAGGTGGATCTCGTACTCCGGGTGGTAACCCCACCCGCAGATCTCGCTCGGGAAGTCATGGGTGAGGACCCGTACCGACGCCTGCGGGTGGGGAGGGATGACCTCACGGCGCAGCGTGGGGGTGCTCGACAGGCCCGCGGGGAGGCCCCGGTCCGACGGCGGGTCCTCGGCGCGAGGCGGACCACCAGCGGGTCCGGGACGATTCCCCATCGCAGCCTCCTCCGGGCGTGCTGTGCGAAAAATAGTATCAACAACGGGTGGGCGTTGGTCCTTGTTGACGCTGATGAGCGGCTCTTACCGTTCCGAGAAGTTCCAGTTGCGAACCACGGCGGACGTCTCGTCCAGGCTCACGTGGGCGTCGGCCGGCGGATCTGCAAAACCGGGGACGGACGGAACGAGATGAATTGCCTACCAAAGGAGTTAGGAATGCTTGCGAAGAGACGCATGCTGACGGTCGGATCGGGCCTGGTGGTCCTGTCGATGTCGGTGGCCGCGTGCTCGTCCGGCGCCGTCTCGACGGGCGACGGGACGGCCGGCGCGGGCGGATCCGTCACCCTCAACCTGGCCACGGTGAACAACGGCCAGATGAAGGACATGGAGAAGCTCAAGACGGAGTACGAGACGGCCAACCCCGGGGTGAAGGTCAACTTCCAGGTCATGGAGGAGGGGGACCTGCGCAGCTCCGTCACCGCTGACGTCGCGAGCGGCGCCGGCCAGTACGACATCGTGACGATCGGCGCCTACGAGACGCCGCAGTGGGGTGCCAACGGGTGGCTCCTCGACCTCACGCCGGAGCTCCAGTCGGACTCGGCGTACGACGTGAACGACCTGCTGCCGCCGGTGCGCGACGCACTGACGCACGAGGGCAAGCTCTACGCCGTCCCCTTCTACGGCGAGTCGTCGATCCTCATGTACAACAAGGAGGCCCTCGACAAGGCCGGCGTCACCATCGGGAACAACCCGACGTGGCAGGAGGTGGCCGAGGCGGCGAAGAAGGTCAACAGCCCTGAGATGTCCGGCATCTGCATGCGCGGCAAGCCCGGGTGGGGAGACCTCTTCGCCCCGCTCACCACCGTCGTCCAGACGTTCGGCGGCAACTGGTACAACGAGCAGTGGGACGCCACGGTCGACACCCCGGAGTGGAAGGAGGCCGTGACCTTCTACAAGACGATGCTCGACGAGTCCGGCGAGAAGGACCCGGTTTCCTACAGCTTCAACGAGTGTCTGACCGCCCTCAAGGAGGGGAAGGCCGCGATGTGGGCCGACGCGTCCGTCGCCGCCTCGATGCTCGAGGCCGACGACTCGCCGGTGAAGGGCAAGATGGGCTACGCCCACATGCCGGTCAACAAGACCGAGGAGTCCGGCTGGCTGTGGAGCTGGAACCTCGCGGTGCCTGCGACGACGAAGAACAAGGACGCCGCGGTGAAGTTCGTCAAGTGGGCGACGAGCAAGGAGTACCACCAGCTCGTCGGCGAGAAGATCGGCTGGTCCAACGTGCCGCCCGGTGCTCGCACCTCGACCTACGAGATCCCGCAGTACAAGGAAGCGGCGAAGGCTTACGCACCGATCACCCTCGAGGTCATGAGCGCCGTCGACCCCAAGCAGCCGGGCGTCAACCCGCAGCCCTGGGTCGGTATCCAGTACGTCTCGATCCCCGAGTTCCAGGACGTCGGCAACAAGTGCGCGCAGTACGTCGCGGACTACCTCGCGGGCCGCTCATCGGTCGACGACGCGCTGGGCAAGTGCCAGGCCGACGCGCAGACCGCCGGCGAGAAGCACAAGTGAGCTGCACGGAGTGAGGAACGGTGCCGGCCTGCCGAGAGTCAGGCCGGCACCGTCCCGCACCGCGGCACCACATCTCACGGCACCGAGTGACCCTCGGTCGCCTTCGTCCCATCCCCGGTCGCACAAGGGAGTGTCGCCATGACCACGACCACGAAGACGACGCACACGAACCTCGACGAGGTAGAGGCCGCCGCGGCGACCGATCGCCGCCGCGTCCAGCGCAGGCAGCTCTGGACGAACCGTGGCCTGCTTCTTCCGGCGGTGATCTTCCTCATCCTGCTGACGCAGGTCCCGTTCATCGTCACCATCGGCTTCTCGGCGATGAAGTGGAACCTGCTCTACCCCGAGGACCGCGGCTTCAGCGGCTTCGACAACTTCCGCAGCGCGCTCACCTCCGGGGAGCTGTGGCCCTCCATCGTGGCGACGGTGCTGATCACGGCCCTCTCGGTCGTGCTCTCGCTCCTGCTCGGCCTCGTCTTCGCGATCCTGCTGGACCGCAACCTGCCGGGCCGGGCGCTCGCGCGGACGCTGATGATCACGCCCTTCCTGATCATGCCGGCCGCGGCCGCGCTGATCTGGAAGTTCTCGATGTTCGACACGAACATCGGGATGGTCAACTGGATGCTGCGGTCGGTCGGGCTCGACACGGTGTCGTGGAGCACCAACTATCCGCTCGCCACGGTCGTCATCGTGCTGACCTGGCAGTTCACCCCGTTCATGATGCTGATCCTGCTCGCGGGACTGCAGGGCCAGTCCAAGGAGACGTTGGAGGCGGCGGCGGTGGACGGCGCCGGCCCGTGGCGCACGTTCACCTGGATCACGCTGCCGCACCTGCGGATGTACATCGAGATCGGCGTGCTCCTCGGTTCCGTCATCATCCTGCAGGTGTTCGACCCCATCGCGATCCTCACCAAGGGCACCGGCGGGACCAAGACCCTCGCCTACCTGCTCTACGAGCGCGCCTTCATCGGGCTCGACGTCGGGCAGGCGGCCGCGTACGGCGTCGTCACGGTGATCCTCACGGTCATCGTCGCCACGGTCGCCCTCAAAACCCTGTTCAAGGTCTTCATGGCAGGAGGCAGCCGATGAGCGCCGCACTAAAGAACACCCTCATCAACATTCTCACCTGGGCACTGGTACTGATCTTCTTCTTCCCGGTGTTCTGGATGTTCGTCAACGGGTTCAAGCCCGAGGCGATCGCGTCCTCGGTCAACCCCAAGGTCTTCTTCACGCCCGTGACGGACGGCTACCGGCTGGCGATGGACCGTGGGATGGCCGGCTATCTGCAGAACTCCCTCACCGCGTCGATCACGGCGACGATCATCTCCGTCGGTCTGGCGATCCCGGCCGCGTACGCGCTGAGCATCCGCAGGGTCAAGTCGGTCGAGGGGGCGCTGAGCTTCTTCATCTCGACGCGCTTCATGCCGCTCGCCGCCGTCGTGCTCCCGCTCTTCATGATCCTCAAGACCGTCGGGCTGCTCGACAACATCTACATGCTCGCGATCGTCTACGGGGCGGTGAATCTGCCCGTGACCGTCTGGATGATGCGCTCGTTCTTCCTCGAGGTTCCGTTCGAGATCATCGAGGCGGCCCGGGTCGACGGCGCTGGCCTCTTCCGCGAGCTCGTCCGGATCGTCCTTCCGCTCGTGCTGCCCGGCGTCGCAGCTGCCGCGTTGATCAGCTTCATCTTCGCGTGGAACGAGTACTTCCTCGCCCTGCTGCTGACCAGCTCGGCGGCCCGCACGACTCCACCGTTCCTCGGCAGCTTCGTCGACGGACGAGGACAGTTCCTCGCCGTGCTCTCGGCGGCGGCGACGATCGCGGCGCTGCCGGTCATCATCGCCGGCTGGGTCGCGCAGAAGCAGCTCGTCCGTGGGCTGTCCATGGGAGCGATCAAGTGAGCACGAACCACCCACCCACCCGCCGAGGAGCTCCGATGGACCACTACGCACGCAGCCTGCAGGACACCGTGGTGGCGGTGACCGGGGCCGGCGGGGCGATCGGTGGAGCCATCGCGCGGGTCGTCCTCGAGGCCGGCGGCCGTGTCGTCGCCGGCGACCTCCGCGCCGAGCCCCTCGACGAGCTGCGCCGGGACTGGGACGACAGCCGGCTCGCCGTCAGCCTCGGGGACGTCCGGGAGGAGTCCACCGCTGACGCGCTGGTCGCTGCCGGGGTCGCAGCCTTCGGCCGCGTCGACTCGGTGGTGGCCAACGCAGCGATCGGCTACTACGGAGGCCTGCTCGACTACTCAGCCGAGGACTGCGCCCGGATGATCGACGTCAACGTCAAGGGCACCGTGTGGCTGGCTCGGGCGGCCGTCCGTCAGTTCCGAGCCCAGGGCGACGGCGGCGACATCGTCGTCATCGGCTCCGTCGCCGGCCTGCTCATCGGCGGTGGCAAGGAGGCGGTCTACGCCGCCACGAAGGGCGCGCAGATCAACCTGGGACACGCACTCGACCGTGAGCTGCGCACCGAGGGCATCCGCACCACGACCATCGCCCCGGCGGGGGTCAACACCCCCTTCGCGGCGGCCGACGGCCGCTTCGGGGACAAGGACCCCTCCGAGGGGACCTTCATGGAGCCCGAGGACATCGCCGAGGCGGTCGCGTACACGCTGCGCCAACCGCGTCGCATGCGGACCGAGCTGTGGACGATGTGGAGCCTGGCCGAGAACCACTGAGCGCAACCGACCCGTCCACAGAGGAGACCCGATGAGCACTGCCACTGGGAGCGGGACCGCCGTTCCCCTCTCCGCCACGACGTTGGGCACCCTTCCCCCGGAGGCGAGCCCAGCGGCATACGACCGATCTTCCATCACGGCGAGCATCGTCCACTTCGGCGTGGGCGGGTTCCACCGCGCCCACGAGGCGATGTACCTGGACCGGCTCATGCGGGACGGACGCGCGCTCGAGTGGGGGATCTGTGGCGTCGGGGCCCTCCCGCAGGACCAACGGGTCGTCGACACGCTGACGGCCCAGGACGGCCTGTACACGCTGGTCGTCAAGCACCCCGACGGCCATCGCGAGCCTCGCGTCATCGGCAGCATCGTCGAGATGATCTTCGCGCCGGACGACCCGCAAGCCGTCGTCGACCGGCTGGCGGATGCACGCACCCGGATCGTCTCGCTCACCATCACCGAGGGCGGCTACCTCGTCAACCAGGTCACCGGCGAGTTCGACGTCGACGACCCGGCGATCCAGGCCGACCTCACCGAGGGCGCGGTGCCGCGGACCGTCTTCGGCTACATCGTTGCCGCGCTCGCGGCCCGACGGGCGGCGGGGGAGAAGCCTTTCACCGTCATGTCGTGCGACAACCTGCCGGGCAACGGTGACGTGGCGCGGCGGATGATGACGGCTTTTGCCCGGCTCAAGGACCCCGGCCTCGCCGACTGGATGGACGAGCACGTCGCCTTCCCCAACAGCATGGTCGACCGGATCACGCCGGTGACCGCCCCCGAGGACGTCGAGCGCCTCGCCGACGAGTTCGGGATCGCGGACGGCTGGCCCGTCGTGTGCGAGCCCTTCACCCAGTGGGTCCTCGAGGACCACTTCACCGATGGCCGGCCACCGCTCGAGGACGCCGGCGTGCAGCTCGTCGACGACGTCGTGCCCTACGAGCTGATGAAGCTGCGCCTGCTCAACGCAAGCCACCAGGCCCTGTGCTACCTCGGTTACCTCTCCGGTTACCGCTACGCGCACGAGGTGTGCCAGGACCCGCTCTTCGTCGAGTTCCTCCTCGGCTACATGGAGCGGGAGGGCAGCCCGACGCTGCCCGACGTCCCCGGCGTCGACCTCGACGCCTACCGCCACCAGCTCATCGAGCGGTTCGCCAACCCCGAGGTGCGTGACACGCTCGCGCGGCTGTGCGCCGAGAGCTCGGACCGCATCCCGAAGTGGCTCGTGCCGGTCATCAACCGCAACCTCGAGACCGGCGGCGAGATCGAGCGCTCGGCGCTCGTCGTGGCGTCGTGGGCCCGATATGCCGAGGGCATCGACGAGCAGGGCGCGCCCATCGAGGTCGTGGACCGTATCAGGGACAGGGTCATGGCAGCGGCCGCTCGCCAGAGCGAGGACACGCTCGCGTTCATCCGGGACCCCGACCTCTTCGGCCGGCTCTCGCAGGACCCGCGCTTCACCGAGGCGTATGCCGCTGGGCTCGACTCGCTGCACGCCAAGGGGGCCCGTGCGACGTTGGAGGCCCGCCGGGAGCGTGACCTCCGTGGCTGACCGGCCGCCGAAGGGGGGCGTGGCATGAGCGCCCGGACCCTCGTGGCCGGGGTGGACAGCTCCACCCAGTCGACCAAGGTCGTCGTGTGCGACGCGGAGACCGGCGAGGTGGTCCGCGCGGCCAAGGCAGCCCACCCGGACGCGACGGAGGTCCACCCGGACCGGTGGTGGGAGGCGTACCAAGCCGCGTCGGGCAACGGGATCCTCGACGGCGTCTCGGCCATCGCCGTCGGCGGCCAGCAGCACGGCATGGTCGCGCTCGACGAGCAGGACGCCGTGGTTCGTGATGCACTCCTGTGGAACGACACCCGTAGCGCGGTGGCGGCTGCCGAGCTGACCCGTGAGCTCGGCGGGGTCGGCGCCTGGGTCGATGCCGTGGGACTGGTGCTGGTCCCCAGCTTCACCGTGACCAAGCTGCGCTGGCTCGCCGAGCACGAGCCGCACAACGCCGCCCGCGTAGCCCGCGTGGTGCTGCCCCACGACTGGGTGACGGGCCGGATTCTCCAGCAGGGCAATGGTTTCGAGCGATGGACGACCGACCGGGGTGACGCGTCGGGCACCGGCTACTGGTCGGCGGCAACGGGGGAGTACCGCACCGACCTGCTCGAGCTGGCGTTCGGCCGGGTCGTCGACGTGCCGGAGGTGCTCGGCCCGTCGGTACCGGCTGGGCGAACGGCCGACGGAATGGTGGTGGGCGCCGGAACGGGCGACAACATGGGGGCCGCCCTCGGGCTGACGCTCGAGCCGGGTGACGTCGTCGTGTCGCTGGGCACGAGCGGCGCCGTCTTCACCCCCCATGATCGGGCCATCCGCGACGAGTCAGGCGCGATCGCCGGGTTCGCCGACGCCACCGGACGCCACCTGCCGCTCATGTGCACGCTCAATGCCGCTCGTGTCCTGACCGCAGCGTCGGCGATGCTCGGTGTCGATCTCGAGACCCTCGATCGGCTCGCGCTGGAAGGGGACTCAGGAGCTGGCGGGCTGAGCCTGCTGCCCTACCTGGACGGGGAGCGGACGCCCGACCTGCCGACCGCGACGGGAACGCTCAGTGGGCTCACCCGGTCGAACGCGACCCCGCAGAACCTGGCCCGAGCCGCCGTCGAGGGCATGCTGTGCAACCTCGTGGCCGGCGTCGATGCGCTGCGCGACAAGCGAGTCCGTGTCGAGCGCGTGCTCCTCATCGGCGGTGCGGCCGCCTCCCGTGCCGTCCGCGAGATCGCGCCGGGCCTGTTCCGCGCGCCTGTCAGGGTGCCCCGCCCCGCCGAGTACGTCGCCGTGGGAGCCGCCCGGCAGGCAGCCTGGGCGCTGTCCGGCGCGGCCCAGCCGCCTGACTGGCGTCTCGTCGTCGACTCGGAGTACGACGTGCCACCGGGCGACCGCTCCGATGTGCGCGAGCGCTACGCCGCCCTCCTCGCGCAGGTGCACGGCCGCTGACGCGGCGGGTCGAGCGGGTCGCCCCCTCGTCAACCATGTGGAGCACTCAGCGCTCGAATGTGAAGGTGAAGTCGCCGGAACGCTTGCTGCTCAGTCGGACTGGCGAGTCGATCTTCCCCGCAGCGACGAGTCTCGCGACCTCAGCTCGCGAGAGGCTGAAGCCTTCTGCGATGAGTCGCACCGGCCGTACCGGGATCCGCGCCGCAAACCGGACCGAGATGTCGATCGCCTCGTCCTCGAGCAGCTCCGAGCCGTCGGTGTCGAGACGCCAGGCGTCGCTCCAGTCGAGGAGGACCCGGTTTCGGCGCAGCAGGCTCGGGTCCTGGAGCAGCTCGGCCACCAGGCCCGGGTCGTTGTGGTGGAGCCGGTCCAGCAGCTCAGGTCGTACGGAGCGCACGTTCGCCCGCTCCAGGACGGTGAGCTTGGTGGTGTCCCGGCAAACGCTGCACAGGACCAGGAGCCAGGCGTCGAGGAGCTTGTGGTTGGCGTTGACACGGAACGTGCCGCTGGCCTGGAAGTGCTTGGAGGCACACACGTGGCACCGGCGGAGAATGATGGGCAGGCTCGTGGGCACGACGGCCCAGCTCTTGGGCACGGGGATACACCGACTCCAGTGAGAGGTCCGCAATGACGGGGGCGCGGCGCGGATGCGTGACGCGCGACGAGATCAGCGCTCGGGAGGTCTCACAGGGTGTACATCGGCACGCTCTCGGCAAGGCGACAGGGCGCGACCACGGTAACGACGCACGGCGGAGCCGTTCCAGTGGTTTTCGCGATCAGGAGGTCCCGAAGTGAGCCGCGGTGGCTCGGGGTTCCTACCGAGTGCTCCCTTGGCTGCCTCCGAGGTCCCGGTCGGGCCTGAGGGGGGCATCCTGGTCGAAGAGCCGAAGCAGCAGGGGTCGGTTCCCCGGTGCCCAGATCAGCTCGCGGACTTGGTCGACAGGTCCGACCGGCCACCTCCGTGCGATGCTCAGGACCGCTGGGTCGTGGATCAGGGGCAGAAGCAGGTCCGGGATGTCGGCCCAGGCGACCTTGAAGGGCCGATTCCACAACTGTACGACCTGCGTCGTCACCGGAGTGGTCAGGCCGAGCCCGTTGTGCATCAGGACCAGCCTTTCGTAGGCCATCATCAAGGCGGCTTCGCGGTCCTGCCAGGTCTCCGCGCGCAGGACGTTCCACAGGATCGGCGTCAGCTCCGGGCCGCACCCAAGACGCGAGAACGCCGTTCCGAACCATTTCGAGTACGGCGCGTACTGCCGTTCCATGAGGAAGGCGAGCCGCATGAGGTCGTGAACCAGACGCGCCCCGATCAGGGCGGAGCCCAGCTCGTCGCCGGCGGCTCCCGCTCTGCCGACCAAGTTCATCTCCGGATGGACGCGCCACCACGCAGTGATCAGCAGGTACAGCCAGACATCGCGCGGGTAGTAGGCCAGACGCCGCCTCGCCCACTGCAGGCCCACCTCGTCGTGGAAGACGACCCCCGAGGTGAACATGCGCAGCCCGTGCTCCGGCAGGGTCAGCCAGTCGCGTGGCTCGATGGCACGGTCGATGTCCAGCTCCAGCTGCTCCCTGACGTGTCCGCGGACGGTGGTGACCTCGTGGGCGATCCGGTGACCAGCGAACGTCGGCGGTAGCCCCCGCTGCAGCGCTTCCCGGACCGCCGCACCATAGCGGGGCTCGTCCTCGTCAGCGAGGAAGACCGACACACGCGGCTTCCAGTCGTGGTCGGTCGACATCTCGTCATCGAAGCCGAGCACCTCAGACCCCCGTCCGAGGAGTGCTGCAGAGTGCGGCAGCTGGGCGAACCCGGCGCTCAGGACGGGTTGCACGACCTCGTCGTACAGTCGCCTGCTCAGCTCCGCCCCCGGAACGAATGTCGACATGCCACCGCCCTCCTCCCCGGGACCAAGTGGGGACCAAGTGTGGCCCCGTTCACCAGCTCGGTGGAACCTCAGCGGGGGGAGCGGTCGATCGAGCAGGTGGCGCAGATAACGCTCAGGCGACTCGAGGAAGCGACGGTAATGCTCGGCCTCGAGCGATTGGCTGACGTTGGCCGCTGGTGGGGCAGCAGGGGCTTGAACCCTGGACGGACGGATTATGAGGACGTTTTGTGCCGGTTCAGGGTTTCCGAAAGGCCCGGATTCCGTTATGGCTCAGTCTGGCTACTTTACGGCCGGATCCGTTCTTGTCGCTGGTGTTGTGCCACACATGTGCCACACGCTCCTCTCAGTTGTTTGGGCGGGACACCACCGATGTCACCTCTCAGAAGCCTACCGAGCTCTCTAGAAGGTCCTTGTCCCCAAGTTGCCGCGAGGCGGCGCCGACATCGGGAGAGGCGTGCTGTCGGGCAGAGCTGGCGCCGGGCTCCGACGGTCGGGCCCAGATCATCGGTGCCCCTCGCAAGTGTCGACGGCCACGGGAAACTGCCCGTAGGCGGTCACGAAGCTGCCCGGTCGCGGTCATGAGTTCTGCCCGCTGACGGTCGCGGGATCTGCTCGACACGAAGTCCGTTTGCCTCGCCCGTGTGCGGGTTGGGGCCCCTCCTCAGGGGACGGTGGCGGTGCTGAAGCGCTGTCGTCGTCCTGAGGAGGGACAGGTTGAA